>CALCDN010000020.1 GCA_937900755.1 uncultured Acetobacter sp.
GGACGGCAAGGCTCTTGGCGGGTGTGATGACCTGATGCGGCTTGAACGCACAGGGCAACTGAATGGACTGCTGGGCCTGAGCTGATTTTTGTCCCGACCGGAAGGCCAACGCCAGGGTAAGCCAACATGATCTGCTATCGTCTGTGTTGCGGCAATGGCCATGCGTTTGAAGGCTGGTACAAAGACAGTGCCACATTTGTAACGCTCAGGCGGGAAGGTCTTCTGAGTTGCCCCGAGTGTGGCACCGCTGCGGTGGAGCAGGCCCCCATGGCTCCGGCTATTATCGGGCGGGGGCGTGCCCGGGCCCGGCAGGAGGAGGAGCCCGCGCCAGATGTGGCGCCCGCCTCTGCCCCGCCCGCGCGCCAAAAGCCACCGGTTCTGCCAGATGCCGTGTTGAGCGCCCTGCGTGAGGTAAGGCGCACGGTTGAAAACAGTTGCGAAAACATGGGCAAGGACTTCGCGGATGAGGCTTTGCGCATCCACTACGGTGAAGCCCCCGAACGCGGGATTTATGGCGAGATGTCGGAAGCCCAGCGCGAGGAACTGGAAGATGAGGGAGTCACGTTCCAGAATATTCCATGGGTGCGCGACACGGACAGTTGAATGTCTGGTCTGACCATATACAAATAGGGGTGGTGTGTATGTGGGTGATCCCCCACATCCTTGAAAACGGGATGGTTCAGGCCATACCGCCAGCCCGGTTGAGGGAGAGGCAGAGATGAAAAAAGGCCAAAAGTCAGGCTGGGTGCGTAAACTCAAGGCAGGTGCTGCCGTCCTGTTGGCTGGTGTGCTGGCGGGTGTGCCTGCGGTGTCTTTGTCTGCCGAACCCTTGCCGCACGAAGCGGCCTTGAGTGGTTACTGGCTCAGCCAGGACCATGATGGTGTGTTTAAAATTGACAGATGTGGCCAGAACCTGTGCGGCCATCTGGTAGGCCTGCGCTATGACGGGACGGATGTGCCCCATGGCCATGATGGAAAAACCGAGTGTAACCTTCTGATGTTAACGGATTTTTATCCGATGACGGAGAGCAGCGAAGGGCGCTGGGCAGGGCGTATTCTGGACCCCGATACAGGGCATTTGTACGATTCCCAGATATGGACCACCCAGCCCGATGTCCTCAAGCTGCGCGGTTATATCGGCCTGCCTATTTTTGGCGAAACCCAGACATGGACCCGCTATAATGGCCCCCCCATGGGACCGGTTTGCAAAATTCCCGATTCAGTCAGGTAATCCGGGCGGGCTGGCGCGCATAACACCAGCCTTCCAAGAAAAAAGCTTTATAATCAATATTTTGTAAACGCGGCAATGTAGTTGATTCCCAGGTCTCGGGTTTCCCTCCATCCCATGGGGCCGGGAGCCATGCCTGTCATGGCGGTCATGCGCAGCCCCGCCGCACGGGCATACTGGCCCAGTTCGGATGGCTGGATGAACTTGCGCCATTCATGCGTGCCCACGGGCAGCAGGCGCAGAATATATTCGGCGCCAATCTTGCCAACGGCCAGCGAGCGTAATGTGCGGTTCATGGTGGAAACAATGACCGTGCCATTGGGCCTTGCAAGTTGGGCCAGCATGTCCATGAATACTGCAGGATCAGTCACATGCTCAATAATTTCTAACGCGACGACCGCATCAAACTGGCTGCCTTCCGCGACCAGGTCCTCAGCGCTGCCATTGCGGTAGAGCAGTGGGCCTGCCTGTTCTGGCAGCGGGCAGGTGCTCAGGTGTTCCCTGGCGGCGGCAATGCCGTTGGCCGAGGCATCCAGCCCCAGAACATCATATCCGGCTTTGGCCAGTGCTTCGCTCGCCAGTCCGGCGCCGCAGCCGATGTCCAGAATTTTTGCACGGCGCGACGTGCTCCCGCGCAGGGGCAGGTGGCGGCAGGCCCAGTCCATGCGCAGTGCGTTCATGGCGTGCAGCGGGCGCATGGGACCGGAAGGATTCCACCACTGCTCCGCAAGGGCGCTGAACCGTGCGATTTCTTCTTCAGAGACCGAAGAGGCCGCGTGTGGGCTGGTGGCGTTCATGCAACAAATTCCTTTCCTGCTGGTCTCCCCGCTGGACGAAAGGGGGCCGGGAAGGTTATGTGACGCGCCTTGTAAAGCTGTGCAACCGTTCCTGCTCGTCTTTTCTGGCAAAGCTGGGACAAATGGGGATGGGTGGCATGTTCTGCGGCTTGTCTGGTGGAGAATAAAGCTATGTCCGGTTCCGCACCCCGGATTGTCATGAAATTCGGCGGAACGTCTGTCGGCGACCTTGATCGTATTCGAGCCGTGGCCGAGCGCGTCAAAAAACAGAAAGACGCAGGATGTGATGTTCTTGTCGTCGTCTCCGCCATGGCGGGGGAGACCAACAGGCTCGTTGGCTTCTGCCAGTCCCTCTCGCCCTTGCATGACCCCAGGGAATACGATTCCATTGTGGCCACGGGCGAGCAGGTGACCAGTGGCCTGCTGGCCATTGCATTGCAGAAGCTGGGCGTGCCGTCCCGTTCGTTCGCGGGGTGGCAGGTGCCTATTCTGACCGATTCGGCGCATGGCAAGGCAAGCCTGGATTCGATTGATGGCGCCCGTCTTCTGGGCTGCATGGCCGAGGGCATGGTGCCGGTTGTTGCGGGCTTCCAGGGGATGGCGCCCGACGGGCGTGTTTCCACCCTTGGGCGTGGTGGTTCGGATACATCCGCTGTGGCGCTGGCTGCCGCGATCAAGGCGGACCGGTGCGACATCTACACGGATGTGGACGGCATATACACAACCGACCCGCGCATTGTGCCCAAGGCGCGCAAGCTTGATAAAATTACCTATGAGGAAATGCTGGAGCTGGCCTCGGTCGGCGCCAAGGTGCTGCAGACCCGCAGCGTAGGGCTTGCCATGCGCGAAGGGGTGCGCGTGCAGGTGCTTTCCAGCTTTGCGGATGGCCCGGCTGTCATGGAAGGGCATCTTCCGGGGTCTTTGGTGGTGGATGAGGACGAAATCGTGGAAAAAAAACTGGTTACCGGCATTGCCTACTCCCGTGATGAAGCCAAGCTGTCTGTCCGGCGTATCCCGGATCGGCCCGGTATTGCCGCCGCAATTTTTGGCCCCATGAGCGAAGCCCACGTGAATGTGGACATGATCGTGCAGAGCACGGGTGCTGACGGCACGACCAACATGACCTTCACAACCAGCAAGAGCGACCTGCCGCAGGCGATCAATGTGCTCGAAACTGTGCGGGACTCCGTGCAGTACGAAGAACTGGCAACCGACCCGGACATTGTTAAGATCAGTGTTGTCGGCACGGGCATGCGCTCGCATGCGGGGGTGGCCAGCACCATGTTCCGCACGCTTTCGGAGCGATCCATCAACATTCAGGCCATCTCCACCAGCGAGATCAAGATTTCGGTTCTGGTGGCGGCGGAATACGCGGAGCTTGCCGTGCGGGCCCTGCATACCGCATATGGGTTGGATAATGTCTGAACAAAGCAATACGGTCACCGCGACCGACGAACCCACCCAGGCGGAACTGCACTGCGCGCGCAAGCGGCTGGATGCGTTGTGGCGGCGTGGGACCGACTTCCTGGGTACGCAGTACGCCATTCTTGGCGGAGCCATGTCCTGGGTCAGTGAGCGCAATCTGGTTTCCGCCATTTCCAACGCGGGCGGGTTTGGCGTCATTGCCTGCGGCGCCATGGAACCGGCCCGTCTGGCGGAGGAAATTCAGGCAACCCGCGCCCTGACGGACCGCCCGTTTGGCGTGAACCTGATTACCATGCACCCGCAGCTGAATGACCTGGTGCAGGTCTGCCTGGACGCGGGTGTTGGCCATATTGTGCTGGCGGGTGGTATTCCGCCCGGTGCCGCCATCAAGGCGATCAAGGAAGGGGGGGCAAAGGTTATTGCGTTCTCCCCGGCTCTGGTGCTGGCCAAGAGGCTGGTCAAAATGGGCGTGGACGCGCTGGTTATTGAAGGGGCGGAAGCCGGGGGGCATATCGGCCCGGTTTCGCTGACTGTTCTGGCGCAGGAAATTTTGCCGCATATTCAGAGTGTTCCGGTTTTTGTGGCCGGTGGTCTGGCGCGCGGGGATGCCTTGCTCTCCTATCTGGAACTCGGGGCATCAGGTGGGCAGTTGGGCACGCTCTTTGCCGCGGCAGAAGAAAGTATTGCGCACGAAAAATTCAAAAAGGCGTTTGTTCGTGCCGCCGCGCGTGACGCCATAACTTCCGTGCAACTGGATGACCGTTTTCCGGTCATTCCCGTGCGCGCTCTTGGGAACGAGGGCGGGCGGCAGTTTGTCAGCCATCAGGCCGATGTGATCCGCCGTTTTCAGGCTGGAGAACTGACACGGGAGGCTGCCCAGCTTGAAATCGAGCATTTCTGGGCTGGTGCGTTGCGCCGTGCGGTTATTGACGGCGATGTTGAACAGGGGTCTGTTATGGCAGGCCAGTCTGTTGGTATGGTAACATCTGTGCAGCCTGTGGCGCAGATCATTGAGACTCTGGTCCAGCAGGCTGCTGTGGCACTGGTGCGTCAACAACGTCGTATGGATGCGGATGGCTGAATACGCCCAAGGTTCTGAGCAGGAGCAAGGCTCGCCCTTACCCCCCCTTCCTGATGTGGAGGCGCTGGGGGTAGGCGGAGCTTTGCGTAAGCGCCGGGAGCAGCTTGGCTGGTCCATTGAGGATGTGGCCGCATGGCTACGGATTCGCAGCGTTTATCTTGATGCGCTGGAGAGTGGTAACGCCAGCGTTCTGCCAGCCGAGGTTTATGCCCTGGGGTTTTTGCGCACATACGGGCAGGCTCTGGGGTTCAATGCCGACCAGTTGCTCAAGCTTTATCGGCAGGAAGGCCGGTTGGGCGTACGGAAGCCTGACCTGGATTTTCCCGACCCGCCACCCGACCGCCGCCTGCCACCCGCGGTCAGCATTTCGTTGGGGCTGGCTGTTATTCTGGCGAGTTACGTGGGCTGGTACTGTTTTGTCGGCCATGTTCCACCCGCACCAGAGCGCGTGCCACCGGTGGCCAGCCTTATGCCTGGCGAAAGTGCAAAAAATGCACCCTCGCCACAGGTTGCATCCATTCTGCCCGACCACAATATCGCCCAGGTTCCGCCTGTGCCGGTTGCGGATCAGGTTGTGCCGCCACAATCCGCGCCACCCCCGCGTAACGGACCGGATGTGACTGTCGCTCCCGCAAACAATCCGGCTGTATCACCGGATGGGGTGGCCCCTCCCGGGGTTGAAAATCACGCGGCGCCAGAGGTGGTGCCCGAGGTTGAACAGCCAGCCCACAGCGCGTCAGATGTGGCCAGTGCCAGTGCCAGTGCCAGTGCCAGTGCCAGCGCTGCTGCGGATGCGCCTCTTATGCTCAAGGCCTTGGCTACAAGCTGGGTGCAGGTCAAAAACGCAGCGGGCAAGGTTGTGTATGACCATATCCTCCAACCGGGGGATGCATGGACCGTACCCTCCGATAATGGGCCTTACAGCCTGACCGTTGGAAATGCCGGTGGCATAACTCTTGCCCAGGGAGCCGTGACAACCCCGCCACTCGGGCGGAACGGTGCGGTATTGCGCCATATTGCCCTGACGGCGGACGCTGTGCGGCAGGTGCAGGCCGGTAATGTCCCAGCCCCCGCACCCATTGCGGCATCCTCTGTTCCGGCCGTGCAGGCAGGGGGTGGCACGACTTCGCCCGCAAGGGATGGCAAGGCCGAGGCGCCAGGGGCTGATGTCCGCCTCGCACCGGATGGCAGGAGTGGCGCGGGCGCGGGAGTTACCGCTCCAGCGGAAGGTGGCAAGCCTTTGGCGCACCAGGGTGTTACCCCCGCCGAGCCCAGTGCGGATGACCTGAATACCCGCCAGCTTAATGGGCTTGGCACACACTGAATGGCTCTTGCCATGCTTTATGTGTAGCCAACCGGCCTTGATTTTGGCAGGAAAGCACCAAACCTAGAGCGGGAGACGCCGCAGCGCCGAAACGCGGCCATGTCCTCCCCCAACTGTCGTCTCGACAAAAGGATGTTAAGATGAGCGGCTACCGGCCTTACCAGCATATCGAGCGTCGGAAATCTCGGCAGATCCACGTCGGCAAGGTAGCCGTCGGTGGGGATGCCCCGATTTCTGTCCAGACCATGACCAACACCCTGACCAGCGATGCACAGGCGACCATCGAGCAGATTCGCCGTGCCGAACTGGCAGGCGTGGATATTGTTCGTGTGTCCTGCCCGGATGAAGAAAGCACGGCGGCACTTGCGGAAATTGTACGGGAAGTGAACGTGCCGATCGTGGCCGACATCCACTTCCACTACAAGCGGGCGATCGAGGCCGCCAAGGCTGGCGCTGCGTGCCTGCGCATCAATCCGGGCAACATCGGCAGTGCGGAACGTGTGCGTGAGGTGGTTCAGGCCGCCAAGGATTACGGCTGCTCCATTCGCATTGGTGTGAATGCCGGGTCGCTGGAAAAGCATCTTCTGGAAAAATACGGTGAGCCTAACCCCGAACCCCTGGGGGAAAGTGCTCTCGACCCCGCCAAAATTCTGGAAGACCATGAATTCAGTGAATTCAAGATCAGCGTAAAGGCGTCGGACGGGTTCATGGCGGTTGCGGCATACCAGCAACTGGCGGATGCGTGCGATTACCCTTTGCACATTGGCATTACCGAAGCGGGCAGCAAGCGGGCAGGGACGGTCAAGTCCTCCATCGGGCTGGGCAATCTGCTCTGGGCCGGTGTGGGTGACACCATGCGTGTCTCTCTTTCCGCGGCCCCCGAAGAAGAAGTGCTGGTCGGGTGGGATATTCTCAAATCCCTTGGCCTGCGCCACCGTGGGGTCAAGATCATTTCCTGCCCGTCCTGCGCACGTCAGGGTTTTAATGTGGTGGAAACGGTCCAGACATTGGAAGACCGCCTGGCGCATATCAAAACCCCGCTTACCCTTTCCATTATCGGGTGTGTGGTCAATGGCCCGGGTGAAGCGCTCATGACCGATCTGGGCGTGACCGGTGGTGGCTCAGGCCGCCATATGGTCTATTCCGCGGGCAAGCAGGACCATACAATTGCCGCGGACGACATGATCAGCCACGTTGTTGACCTGGTTGAAGAGCGCGTGGCGGCCATTGAGGCTGAAGAAGCCCTTGCAAAGCAGGAAGGGGCCACCCCCGAACTGCCGGATATGGCGTCCGCTCAATAAGTTCGCCTGCCATCCGCCACGCGTTACCGGCATATCCGGGACGTGTGGCGGGCATTATGCGCCCCAATACACATCGTTATCAGGACGCAAGGCCCGCAGGGGATATGCGTCAATCAGGAAAAACAGGCCGTGAGTAGTATTCAGCCCGTAAGAGGAACGCACGATCTTATTGGAGAAGAGCAGCGCCGCCAGGCGCGCGTGGTCAGCACCGCGCGCCATATTGCCGGGCTCTACGGGTTTGATGAGTGGTCCACCCCCATTTTTGAAGAAACCCGCGTGTTCTCCCGCTCCTTGGGCGATACGTCGGACGTGGTCTCCAAGGAGATGTATTCCTTCAATGACCGCGATGGAGAAAGCCTGACCCTGCGGCCCGAAGGCACTGCGGCCATCTGCCGCGCACTGGTCACCAATGCGCTTACCCAGTCGCTCCCCCAGAAGGTATTTTATACCGGTCCCATGTTCCGGCATGAGCGGCCCCAAAAGGGGCGTTACCGTCAGTTCCACCAGATCGGGGCGGAGCTTTTGGGTGCGGCAGAACCTTTGGCGGATGCCGAGGTCATAGCCCTTGGGTACGGGGTGCTGGAAGCACTGGGCGTTGCCGATTACGTAACGCTTGAGTTGAACACGCTGGGTGATGCTGCCAGCCGGGATGCATGGCGGCAGGCGCTGGTTGCGTATTTTTCCGCACAGAGCGACAAGCTGTCGGAGGATAGCCGCGTAAGGCTGGAAAAAAATCCGCTGCGTATCCTGGACAGCAAGGACGCGGGGGACCGCGACCTTGTGGCCAATGCGCCCATGATGGAAAAATTCCTGACCCCCGAGGCCCGGACATTCTGGGATGAACTGCGCCAAAAGCTCGACCTGTTTGGCATTGCCTACACAGTTAATCCCGCCATTGTGCGTGGGTTGGACTACTACAACCACACCACGTTTGAATTTGTAACCAACCGGCTTGGCTCCCAGGGTACGGTTCTGGCCGGTGGGCGCTATGATGGTCTGGTCAAGCAGATGGGTGGGCCGGACGTGCCCGCCATCGGCTGGGCCGCAGGGGTTGAACGGCTGGCCATGCTACTGGAGACCGCCCCGCAGGCTCCCCGCTCCGTGGTGCTGATCCCTGTTGGCTCCCCGGATGAAAAGGCGGTGTGCCAGATTTTGCAGGCGTTGCGCCAGCAGGGTGTGCGTACCGAAATTGGCTATAAGGGCTCTTTGCGCAAGCGGATGGAACGGGCAGGCAAGCAGAATGCGAGCCATGTGCTGTTTTTGGGTGAGGATGAACTGGCCCGTGGTGTGTTCCGGGTGAAAAGCATGGAAACCGGACTGGAAACTGAAGTGGCGACAGAAGCACTTCTGTCCGATGCGCGGAGCATTTTTGCGGAATGAACCTTGATGAGCGGCTGGACCGTATTGCCAGTCGGGCGCTTGAGTTGGAAGCGCATCTGGCAAGCGGGCTGAGTGGGGATGCCTTTACGCAGGCATCCCGCGAATATGCGGAAATAGAACCGGTTGTGGCCCGCATTAACGACCTGCGCGCAACAGAGCTTGGCATTGCCCAGGCGGAAACCCTTATGGGCGACCCGGAAATGCAGGAACTGGCCGCAGCGGAACTGGCCGAACTGCGTGAGCAACTGCCCCGTTTGCAACGCGAGGTCCGTCTGGCCCTGCTTCCCAAGGATGCAGCAGACGAACGCAGCGCCATTTTGGAAGTGCGGCCCGCCGCAGGGGGGGATGAGGCCGCCTTGTTCGCAGCCGAACTGTTTGACCTGTACCGCCGTTATGCCGATCTCAAGGGGTGGCGCTTTACCGTTATGGATTATGACGAGAGCGAACTGGGTGGCCTGCGTGGCGGCATTGCCGAAATCAACGGCAAGGGGGTTTTTGCCCGGCTCAAATACGAATCCGGTGTACACAGGGTGCAGCGCGTACCGGCAACGGAGGCGCAGGGGCGTATTCACACATCCACGGTTACAGTTGCCGTTCTACCCGAGGCGGAAGAGGTGGATGTGACAATTAACGAGACCGAACTGCGCATAGATGTTTTTCGGGCGTCTGGTGCGGGTGGGCAGCATGTGAACAAAACCGAAAGTGCCGTGCGCATTACCCACCTGCCAACCAATATTGTCGTGTCCATGCAGGAAGAAAAAAGCCAGCATAAAAACCGCGCCAAGGCGATGAAAATCCTGCGTGCGCGGTTGTATGAGCGTGAGCGTGAGCAGGCGCATGCCCATCGTGCAGCGGACAGGCGCTCCCAGGTTGGAACGGGGGACCGGTCCGAGCGGATACGCACCTACAATTTTCCGCAAGGCCGGGTGACGGACCACCGGATCAATCTTACATTATACAAGATCGATCGCGTCATGCTGGGTGAACTGGATGAGTTTGTTGATGCACTCACGCAGGAAGAGCAGGCAGCCCTTATGGCGGATGCAGGGTTCTAGCGTGCCTAGCTGATCGGGGTGGAGCAGACGTCACCCCGGCCGGGAATACGCTCGGCGGCTTCGGGGGCTTGCGGATCAACCAGGAAAAAATCCGTGAATCCGTCCGAACCCAGTGCATCAAAATGGTGGCCATCGGGGTTGTGCAGGATGCCGCTACTGCTGACCTCATGCGTTTCCACCCGGCCATCTGTTGTGCGAATGGTAATTTCTCCACACAATGTATAGGTGTGGTCAAGGCGACCTTGTGGGGTGGAAATGTGGACGGTTTTGTACCGTGCGGCATCATCAAGCTGGAAAACGGACGCCAGCCTGCCATCCAGATAAATGCGTGAGACTTCGGAAATTTCCATGTCCGCTTTTTCATCCGTGACCGTAAACTCTCCAGCCATGGCCGGGCGCACAGCCACCCCCAGCAGACTGACGGCGGCAAGGAGCGTAAAAAGCCGAAGGGTGGATAAAAGGCGGATAACAGACATTGGATGTGGCAGGTCGGGTGATGTGTTGAAATGATATTGCCAAGCAAAGCAGAAAAAACACCGAGCCACCAGTCTGTACAGGACCTGCTTGCTGGTGGCGCGGCACTTTTGCGCGATGCAGGGGTGGAGAACCCGCGCCGGGAGGCGCGTCTGTTACTGCAACATGCGTTGGGGCTGACGCCCGAGGCCATGCTGGCCCTGTCCTCACGTGAGCATGTCAGGGCTGATCTGTTCTGGGCGTGGGTTGGCCGCCGGGTGCGGCATGAACCCTTTGCCTATATTACTGGCAGCAAGGGTTTCTGGAGTCTTGACCTTGCGGTGTCCCCCGCCTCCCTCGTGCCCAGGGGGGATACGGAAACCCTGATTTCCGCCTTGCTGGACCAATACTCCGATCACAATGCCGCCTTGTCGTTCCTGGACCTGGGAACGGGGTCGGGGTGTATTCTGCTTGCGGCATTGGCGTGGGCCAGGCCCTGTCTCTTATACACATCTGACGCTGCCGACGATACTCCTTGTGTAGAT
>CALCDN010000021.1 GCA_937900755.1 uncultured Acetobacter sp.
ACCCGGACAGGAGCGCCATGCCCCCGCCCACAAGCATGGCCCCCACAAGGCCACCCAGTGCGCCAGAACGCGTTTTACCCGGAGAGATGCGGGGCGCCAGCTTTGGCCCGCCAATCAGCCGCCCGGCCATGTAGGCCGATGTATCGCTCGCCACAACCACGGTGACAACGAACAGAACAGGCCAGAGGCTCTCCTGCCGGAGCCACAGCAAGGCCGTGCCCGCCAGGACAATCACGCACATGACCGCACACAGGGGCGCGCCAAACACGCAGGCACTGATGCAGAACAGAATGAAGGAGCCCCAGTGCCCGGCAGCAGCCGAAAGACCGGCGCAAACAGCCCACAGCACATAAAGCCCGCCGCGCCAGCTACGGACCCGCTGCCCGAACAGGCCCGAAGCCTCCGCCGCCATGCCCCCCATGGCCAAAAGCACCATCAGGGTATAGGCCACCCCGCCAAGGCAGATACAGGCCCCCGCAAACGCAACCATGAACAGGGCGGACAGCACGCGCGGCCGCAGGTCCCGCCACGGGGAGGACTGTCCGGGCCCGCTCATGCCGATGCCACCGGACGGGCGCCAAAACGCCGCTCACGGCGGGCGTAAAGGTCGAGCACCGTTGCAAAATGTCCTTCATTGAAGTCGGGCCAGAACACATCCAGAAAAACAAGTTCCGCATATGCGCTTTGCCAGAGCAGAAAGTTGGAGAGCCGATACTCCCCACTCGTGCGGACCACCACATCGGGGTCGGGCACGCCCGCGGTCCACAAATGGTTGGCAAACAGCGCCTCGTCTATCTGGTCGGGGGTCAGCCAGCCATCGCGCACTTCCTGCGCGACACGCCGCACCGCCTGCATGATATCCCCCCGCCCGCCATAGGACAGGGCCAGCAGAAGGACCAGGCGGGCGTTGTTGCGCGTCATGGCCTCGGCACGGGCCAGCTCTTCACGCATGGATGTATCAAACCGGCTGAGATCGCCAATAAATCGGAGGCACACCCCTTCGGTGTGTAATTCCTTGACCTTGTGGCGCAGATAATAGCGCAACAGCCCCGTCAGGTCAGAGACTTCCTTGGGCCCACGCGACCAGTTCTCGGAGGAAAACGCATAAAGGGTCAGGTAGGGAATACCCCGCTGGATTGCCGCCTTGATACACCGCGCCACAGCGTCCGCCCCGGCCCGGTGCCCGGCCAGGCGAGGTAGCCCGCGCTCACGCGCCCAGCGCCCGTTGCCATCCATGATAATGGCGACATGCGAGGGGACCACCGCTTTTTTGTCGGCTAACAGGGAAGACATAGCAGGAAAAAATCCACCGTTTCAGTTCAGCGGGGCAAGAGCAGAGCCACCTTGGCAGATCTCAGACCTGCTTGATTTCCTTTTCTTTTTCGACCAGCATGTCATCAACTTTTTTCACATACTGATCAGTCGTTTTCTGAATGGCGTCAGACCATGTCTTGACGTCATCCTGGCTGATATCGCCTTTCTTTTCAAAGCCCTTGGCCTTGTCCATGCCATCGCGGCGCACGCCGCGCACAGCAATCTTGGCCCCTTCCGCATACCGTGCGGCAGCCTTTGCCAATTCATTGCGCCGCTCTTCGGTCAACTGGGGGATGGGCACTCGAATGGTCTGCCCCTCGCCTGCGGGGTTCAGCCCCAGCCCGGCATCACGGATGGCGCGTTCCACAGCGCCAGCCAGAACACGGTCCCATACCTGCACGGTAATCATGCGTGCTTCGGGCACGGCAATGGAGGCGACCTGCGTAAGCGGCACTTCACCGCCATACGCTTCCACGCGCACGGGTTCGAGCAGTGCCGGGCTGGCACGCCCCGAGCGCAGGCCCGAAAAGTCGCGGCGCAGGCTTTCCAGTGCGCTATCCATACGGCGCTTGATGTCATCAAGCAGGTCATTCAAGTCAGACACGGCTGTTTCTCCCGTTTTTTCCCGGAGGCAGTGCGTCATACCTCCAACCTAGTTCATTCCGCGAGCCGCCTTGACAGACGGCGGTTCGCATGGCGTCAGGTGGCTTCGATAATGCGCGTAAAAGCGCCCTCGCCCCGCATGACACGGCCGAATGAACCTTCCTCGCCAATATTGAACACAATGATCGGCAGCTTGTTCTCACGCGCAAGGCTGATGGCGGCCGCATCCATGACACTCAACTGGTTAGAAAGAACCGTCATGTATGTCAGTTCATCATACCGTGTGGCGTTGGGGTCGTGCTTGGGGTCGGCTGAATACACACCATCGACCTGCGTACCCTTGAGCAGGATATCACATTCCATTTCCGCGGCCCGCAAGGCCGCCGCCGTGTCCGTGGTGAAGAAAGGGTTGCCGGTGCCGGCGGCAAAAATAACCACCCGCCCCTTTTCCATATGCCGCACAGCCCTGCGCCGGATATACGGCTCGGCCACGGACGACATGTGAATGGCGGACATGACCCGCGTTGTTATCAGCTCACGCTCAAGCGCGTTCTGGAGCAGCAGCGCGTTGATAACCGTGGCCAGCATGCCCGCGTAGTCACCCTGCGCGCGGTCCATGCCCTTGGCGGCAGCCGCCACCCCACGAAAAATGTTGCCGCCACCCACAACAAGGCACACTTCCGTGCCACTGCGAACAACCTCGGCAACATCCTTGGCAATCCGCTCGACCGTCTTCTGTTCCACTCCAAAGGCGCCCTCACCCATCAGGGCTTCGCCAGACACCTTGAGCAAAACACGTTTACGGCTTGGCGTTTCAGCGACAGAAGCAGTCATAGGCCCTCAATCATGCAAAAGTCCGACAAAAAAACAGACCTCCGCCACACAGGTGCTGTGGCATGTAAGATCGCTCTCTCTTATCCTCCAAGGCGCATGGCCACAAGCGCCAAGCCACGCTTTATGGCACGTCGTCCAGCCCGATCGCGCGCAGGCGAGCCCGCTCCTCATCCCAGCCCGAACGCTCCTTGACGTTCAAGAACAGGTGGCATGGGCGCTCCAGCAGGCTGGCAAGCTGCTTGCGCGCCCGCTCGCCTATCATTTTGATCTTCTGCCCGCCATTCCCGATAAGAATGGCTTTGTGCCCGGTACGTCCGACATAAATCGTGACTTCGATCCGCACGGAACCATCGGGGCGCTCCTGAAAACTCTCCGTCTCGGCCGTGGTGCCATAGGGCACTTCCTCATGCGTCTGCATAAAAATCTGCTCACGCACCAACTCGGCCGCCAGCAGGCGGTCGGGCAGGTCGGTCAGGTCATCCTCGGGGTAGAGGTAGGGGCCTTCTGGCAGGCTGGAAGCCAGCTTGTCCAGCAGGTCCTCCACCCCGCCACCCGTGCGCGCACTGACCATGAACACATGTTCAACAGGCAGTTTTTCGGTAATGGCCGCAGTAAGCGGCAGCAGGGCGGAGGCGGGCACAAGGTCCGTCTTGTTGAGCACCAGCCATGTGGTGCGCCCGGTCTGCGCCAGACGGGTTATAATGTCCTGCACCGCTTCGGTCAGGCCCGAGCGGGCATCCACCAGCAGAAGGGTTATGTCCGCATCGTCCGAGCCATTCCATGCCGCGGCAACCATGGCGCGGTCCAGCTTGCGCCGGGGCTTGAAAATTCCTGGCGTATCCACCAGCAGAATCTGGCTGGTCCCACGCATGAGAATACCCAGCACCCGAAAGCGCGTTGTCTGCGCCTTGGGGGAGACGATGGAAAGCTTGGCGCCCGCCATGCGGTTAAGCAGTGTTGACTTGCCTGCGTTTGGTGCACCCACCAGCGCAGCAAAGCCACAACGTGTTGTTTGTGTCATGCCTGTTGCTTCAGCCCTGATGGCTGCCTCCAAGTTTTTCCAGCAAGGTTGCCGCGGCAGAACTTTCCGCTGCCCGCTTGCTCCCTGCGCATCCTTCGGCCGAACTCCCCCCCGCACTCACCCGCACCACAAACAGGGGGGCGTGTGACGGGCCATCGGCTCCTATTGTTTCATAAAACGGCAGGCCCTGCCCGCGCCCCAGCACCCATTCCTGCAAGGCGGTCTTGGGGTCCTTGGGGGGGAGCGCCTGCGCATCGAGTATCCGCTTCCAGCAGGCGCGCACAATTTCGCGCGCCGGAGCCAGCCCACCATCCAAAAAAACCGCGCCAAGCACAGCTTCCAGCCCGTCGGCCACCACATTGGCCGCTGTCTGCACACCTGCGCGGGCTTCGTGCTCGGCCACGGACAGGGCATCGCCCATGCCCAGCTGCTCGGCAATGTCCGCCAGTGTCGTGCGCGACACCAGGTGCGCAAGCCGCGAGCCCAGTGCTCCTTCCTGCTCCCCCGGGTACCGCTCCAGCAACAGTTCCGCCATGAGCAGGCCCAGAACACGGTCGCCAATAAATTCCAGCCGCTCGTTGGAGCCTGCGCCCTTGGCCTTGTTCCGCCTGCGCCCGCCAGCCTTCTGGTGGGCGGCGGAACGGTGGGTCAGCGCCTCCTGCAACAAGGAGGGGTTGGCAAACCGGTAGCCCAAACGCTCCTGCAACGCCATGGACGCCAGATATTGCGGCGTGGGATGGCCTGCACTCATTACATCACGCCCTTGAGCAAGCGGGCCCAGCGGATTTCAGCTGGCCAGTACCAGACCTGCCATATGGGGTGCGCGGCTTCCACGGAGAAGAAGATGCGCTGCGCCTTGCCCACAAGGTTTTCCATGGGCACAAACCCGAGGTCCTTGGGGCCATCGCCCATAAAGCGGCTGTCCGCGCTGTCGTCACGGTTATCACCCATGGCAAAAAAGTAGCCTGGCGGCACTACATATTCGGGGGTGTTGTTCTGTTGGCCTTCATTGGTCAGCTTGAGAATGGCATGCCGGACCTCGCCCTTGTCATCACGCAGGGGCAGTTCCTCGGTGCAGGCTTCGCCTTCCATGGGGGTGCGGGTTTCGTCCTGCGCCACATATGGATGCGGCTGCGTGCAGGGAACCTGCGCACCATTGAGGTAGAGCTGCCCACCGACAACCTGGATACGATCCCCCGGCAGGCCGATCACCCGCTTGATGTAATCTATGGATGTGTCCTTGGTAAAACGGAACACGGCCACATCGCCCCGGTGCGGCTGCCCCGCCCAGACCCGACCGCTGAACAGGTCGGGTGAAAACGGCAGGGAAAACCGCGAATAGCCGTAGCTGTATTTGGAAACCCAGATGTAGTCCCCCACCTGCAGGGTGGGGATCATGGACCCGGAGGGAATGACAAAGGATTCAAACAGGAAGGTACGCACAAACACAACGACGATCACAACCGTCAGGATTGTTCTTACGTACTCCACCACAGCATGTTTCAAGGTAACAGCGTGCTGCGCTCCAGTTGGAGAAGTCTCCGGTTTACTCATGCGCTGCCCCATCCGCTCCCATAATCATGCCAGAAAAACAAAATCCGCTGGATCAAGCCGTGTGCCGGGGGGGATGTCAACCCGCGCGGACCGAGATAAACACCTGAGCAAACGCATAAGGCGGCTCATCGGTCATGCTCAGCATCAACTCAGGCGCATAACCCGCGGGCACAAGCTCGGCCAGCTTTTGTGCGGCCGCACCGCTGAGCACCAGAACAGGCTGGCCCGATGCCAGGTTTTCCACCCCGATCTGGCTTTGCGCAACCCCTTGGGCAAAGCCCGTGCCCAGAGCCTTGGCGCAGGCCTCCTTGGCGGCCCAGCGCTTGGCGTAGGTGCCTATTCTGGCAGCCCCCACACGGCACTCCGCCCTGGCGCGCTCGTAGGGTGTGAACACC
>CALCDN010000022.1 GCA_937900755.1 uncultured Acetobacter sp.
GCCCCCGCCCCGCTGGCCGCCGTGATCGCCAAGGCGCACCAGACCCTTGTGTTCGCAACCCCGCCCAACCTGCAACGCGCCGTGGCCTTTGGCCTGCGCAAGGACGTGGACTATTTTGCAACCCTTGCGCAAAACATGGCCACGCAGGGCACAATCCTTGCCTCCGGCCTGCAACGGCTGGGCTTTAAGGTGCTCCCCTACCAGGGCAGCTACTTTGTCATGGCCGATATTACCCCCCTGGCCAACGGTCTGGACGATGTGGCCTTTACCCGCGTGCTGACCGAACAGGCCCGTGTTACCGCCATCCCCGCCTCCGCGTTCTATGACGCCAACCCGCCACGCAACCTGATCCGCTTTGCCTTTTGCAAACGGGCGGAAGTGCTGATCGAAGCGCTTAATCGCATGGAGACATGGAAAAACCGGTAAAACGGTTTTTTCCATCCAACGCGCAATTATCCAATTGACGGGCAACACTCTTTTCTCTAAACGTCCGCTTGCTGTGCGGCGGACGTAGCTCAGCTGGTAGAGCGCCGGTTTGTGGTACCGGTGGTCGCGGGTTCAAGTCCCGTCGTTCGCCCCAGCCTCACACCCCCCTTTGAAAATCATATTTCTGCATGCCATTGGTCTGGCCAGTATTGGCCCATAGACCCCGCCATGCCCGCAGCGCACAACGGGCCGCCATGCAATCCCATGTGGAACAGGCGCAGGTAACTGCCCTGCTCAGACCAGAATCCCTTCCTGCCCTGTTTTCCAATATTGCGGCAATGGCCTAAGAACATAGCATGCAAAGTCTGTTGTCCTCCATAAGCCTGCTCGCCCTGTTCCTGCTCCCGGCCTGCGCCCCCGCCGTGGCTCCGCCCAACACGCCACCGGCTGAATCCGCCCTGTACCAGGCCAAACAGGCCTGCCTGGACGCCTACCAGACGCGGCCAGGGCAGGTGGCTGAAGGGAATATGAGCAAGCTGATGGGCTGCCTTGCCAGAGCCACACAAAAATACGGACGCCAAGCCTATGGCCCTTATGCCCCGATTTATATGGAAGGCGCATCCAAAGGGGTAGAGGCCGCCCAGCACCTGCGCGAAGGGCTTTACACGCCCGACCAGTTCGGCAGTGAGATCGGGCTTATTCAGGAGCAGGAAAATTCAGCCATCTTGCAAAAAAAAGCGCAGATGGCCGCACCCCTTGACCCCATTTTACAGCCTGTCCCCGCGCCCTCCGCCCCCTAGCACGACACAGGCACAGGATACACTGGTTGCCAGACGGGCATTGCCCAACCCCTGACCGGAATGTGATAACAGGAGCAGAGCTGCATAAAACCGGCTTTTTCCGCCCGATATCCGCTCAAAACCAGCCATTCCTGTCCAGAATGTGAAGTGCCGGGCTGTTTACGGCCGCGCCAACTTGCTCAATCCATAAGCTGCATGACGCTCATACATATTGCGCAGCATTAAATGAGAACAACAAGAAAACCATGTTGGAAATGGATTGGTAATCATGGCTAAAATCAAGGTCAAAAACCCGGTTGTGGAAATGGACGGGGATGAAATGACCCGCATTATCTGGCACTTCATCCGCGAGCGGCTTATTCTGCCTTATCTGGATATTGACCTCAAATACTACGATCTGGGTATTGAGCACCGCGACGCCACAGACGACCAGATTACGGTAGACGCCGCCGAGGCGACAAAGCGCTACGGGGTTGCGGTCAAATGCGCCACCATTACGCCCGACGAAGCCCGTGTGAGCGAGTTCGGCCTGAAAAGAATGTACCGCTCGCCCAATGGCACCATCCGCAATATTCTGGACGGCACCATTTTTCGTGAGCCCATCATCTGCTCCAACGTGCCGCGCCTGGTGCCGCACTGGACGAAGCCGATTGTGATTGGCCGCCACGCCTATGGAGACATTTACCGGGCGGCGGAAACAAAAATTCCCGGCCCCGGCAAGGTCACCCTGAACTATGTGCCCGATGATGGCGGCGAACCCATTACGCTGGACGTGCATGACTTCAAAGGCCCCGGGGTTACACTGGGCATGCACAACACCCGTGCGTCCATCGAAGGGTTTGCCCGGGCATCGCTCTCCTACGGGCGGGACCGCAGGCTGCCTGTCTACCTGTCCACCAAAAACACCATCCTCAAGGCCTATGACGGCATGTTCAAGGATGTGTTCGCACAGGTGTATGAGCAGGAGTTCAAGGCCGAGTTTGAAAAACTGGGCCTGACCTACGAACACCGCCTGATTGATGACATGGTGGCCTGCGCGCTCAAATGGCCCGGTGGCTACGTATGGGCCTGCAAGAACTACGATGGCGACGTGGAAAGCGACATTGTAGCCCAGGGTTTTGGCAGCCTGGGCTTGATGACATCCGTCCTGCTCAGCCCCTCTGGCGATGTGGTGGAGGCCGAAGCCGCCCATGGCACGGTGACCCGCCACTACCGCGAGCACCAGAAGGGCAAGCCCACCAGCACCAACCCCATTGCCTCCATTTTTGCATGGACTCGGGGGCTGGCCTACCGCGGCCGGTTCGATAACACGCCAGATGTGGTGCACTTTGCCAACACACTGGAAAAAGTGTGCATTGATACGGTTGAAGGTGGCCAGATGACCAAGGACCTTGCCCTGCTCGTTGGCAAGGACGCCCGGTGGCTGGATACCCAGCCCTTCCTCGACGTGCTGGACGAACGGCTTAAAAAGGAACTGGCAAAAGCCTGACCCCTTGCCCGCAGGCCCGGACCATCCGGGCCTGCCTTCCCTGCGTGCGCAATAACCGCAAACCCTGCCAAATATGCTCGGAAACACGCCATTTGCCATTGCGTCCAAACCGGCGCTGACGCAAAACAGGGCTTTGAATCTGAACATAACCTTAAAAGCAGGATGCTGCGCATGTCAGACACCCCAGCAGAAACAGACGTTGCCATTATAGGGGCAGGCCCGGCCGGGCTTTTTGCCGCTTTTCAATGCGCCATGCTGCGCCTGCGGTGCGTGCTGATTGATGTGTTGCCCGAAGTTGGCGGCCAGTGCGCGGCTCTCTACCCGGAAAAACCGATTTACGACATTCCCGCCTGTCCTGCCGTGGAAGGGGCCGAACTGATCGCCAATCTGGAGCGCCAGATTGCTCCGTTCACCATTCCGCGCCTGCTCAGGCACCGGGTGGAAAATCTGGACGGGCAGCGTGGTGACTTTACGCTGACCACCGACAAAGGTGCCAGCCTGCGCGCCAAGGCTGTGATTATTGCCGCAGGAGCCGGTGCCTTTGGCCCCAACCGCCCCCCCCTGGATGGCCTGGGCGCGTATGAGGAAAGTGGCGCGGTACAATACTATGTCCGCCGCAAGGCCGACTTCCAGAACAAACGTATCGTTATTGCCGGGGGCGGAGATTCGGCGCTGGACTGGGCGCTCTCCCTCAAGGATACGGCGGCCAAACTTTATCTTGTCCACCGCCGCGACCGATTCCGTGGTGCCCCCGAAAGCCTGCGCCAGCTCGACGAGGCCGTGGCCGCCGGACAGATTGAAAAAGTGGTTCCCTACCAGCTCCATGCCCTCCGTGGCGCGGATGGAACACTTGGCGGTGTGGATGTCATTGACATGGAGGGCGCCACCCGCACGCTGGAGGCGGATGTGCTGCTCCCGTTCTTTGGCCTGGCAACCGACCTTGGCCCCGTTGCCCGCTGGGGCATGGACACCCAGCGCTCAACCATTCCCGTCACGCCTTCGAACTGCGAGACAAGCCTTGCAGGTGTTTTTGCCATTGGGGATGTGGCCACCTATCCGGGCAAGCTGAAGCTTATTTTGCAAGGCTTTAGCGAAGCCGCAATGGCGGCACATGCCATCCACCCCATTATCTACCCCGAGCAGGCCCTGCACTTTGAATATTCGACCAGCAAAGGCGTGCCCGCCCCGTAATTTTCCATCCCGGGCCACAAGGGTGCTGGCTGCCACAATACCACCCCCTTTACGGGGTAGGTGAACAGGAGCAGGGCACCAACAGGCCCAGTTCCATACAGGCGGGAGAGGTCTCTCCCATCCTCTTATAAGGATGAAGCCGTGAAAATCATTATCCTTGGCGCAGGTGTCGTGGGCGTTACGTCCGCCTGGTATTTGAACGCTCTGGGGTATGACGTCACCGTCATTGACCGCCAGCCCGCCCCTGCTCAGGAAACATCCTTTGCCAATGCGGGGCAGGTTTCGCCCGGCTATTCCACGCCATGGGCAGCCCCTGGCCTGCCATGGCAGGCCATAAAGTGGATGGTGCACCCGCGCCACAGCCCGCTGGTCATTCGCAAACGGCTGGACCTGGCCATGCTGCGCTGGATCCGCCAGCTGCTCAAAAACTGCAATGCCCAGTCCTATGCGCTCAACAAGGCCCGCATGCTGCGTGTGGCCGAGTACAGCCGCGACTGCCTTGACGCCCTGCGCGAGGAAACCGGCATAACCTATGATGACCGCCAGCAAGGGCTGATCCAGCTTTTCCGAACCGATGGGCAGATCAACAAAATCCAGCGCGACATGCGCCTGCTGGCTGAAAACGACATTCCCCACCAGTTGCTGGGTGTTGACGACATTTTGGAACACGAACCGGGCCTGCTCCATGCGGCACACCTGCTCAGGGGGGGGCTGTTCCTGCCCAATGACCAGTCGGGGGATGCCCATGTCTTTACCCTGCGGCTTGCCCGCATGGCGGAAGCCAAAGGCGTGCGCTTTCTTTACAACACCACCGTGCAGGGCCTGGACGCCACGGCGGACAGGATTGTTTCTGTTCGGACCAGTGCCGGGCATTTGAGTGCGGATGCCTACGTCATGGCGCTTGGCAGCTACAGCGCGCGCCTGCTGCGCCCACTTGGGTTGCACCTGCCAGTTTACCCCGTCAAAGGCTACTCCCTGACCCTCCCCCTGACCGATGAGAGCCACGCCCCTGCCGCCACGGTGAATGATGCCACCTACAAGGTGTCCATCACACGGCTGGGCAACCGGATAAGGGTTGGCGGCACGGCGGAACTGACCGGCTACAACCTCAAACTCAGCCCCGACAGGCGGGAAACACTGGAACTCTCCTTTTCGGAACTGTATGGCGGAGGGGACCTGAGTGCCGCTACATACTGGACCGGGCTGCGCCCCTGCACCCCCGATGGCACGCCAGTTATTGGCCTCGCCGCTCCCTTTGGCAATCTGTGGCTCAACACCGGCCACGGCACCCTTGGCTGGACCATGGCGTGTGGGTCCGCCCGCCTGATTGCAGACATGATCGATGGCCGAAAAACCGACATCCCCGCCCTGGACCTGGCCCTGAACCGTTACAGCTGAAGCAGTGCCGCCTACACATAGCAAAAGGGCCAGAGAGTAAACTCTCTGGCCCTTTTGGCTTTAAGGCACTCATGCCTCCGTTTTGCGGATGGGGGGCTTACGCCGCCCCATCCCTCAATACGGAAGAATTACTGAGCGGATTCAGCTGCCGGAGCGGCTTCACCTTTTGCGCCTTTTTTACCGTGGTGCTTGCCACCATGCTTGCCAGCGTGCTTGGCATGCTTGTCGGCTTTCTTGCCTTCTTCAGCAGCGGCGGGAGCAGCTTCAGAAGCGGCGGGAGCAGCAGCCGGTGCAGCAGGAGCAGCAGCTTCCTGAGCGAAAGAAGGAGCGGCAACGCCCATCAGGGCAACGGTGGAAAGAGCTGCGAGCAGACGACGAGAAATCATTTCTTAAATCTCCAATACAACCAGCCAGAATTCTTTAGGCCCCACATCAGTCAACCGTCTGCGGAACCTTAAGCCGGTTTCTGACTTCATGCATATCACGCCATAAACAGACCGTCTGCGTTTAAAATTTGCGCAACATTTACACATATTATGACTTTAACGCAGTCGTGCCATATTTTAGCCATATTCCCATGAAGTTTAAATAAAAAACCGCCCAAAACAGGCGGTTTTCCTTGGTATTGGGTATGGCTGCAAAGTTTTCAGGCCTGTAATGCACTCAAAAAAAGTGATCCATGCCACATATTGCCCCACACCCTCCTGGCCAAAAAACGAAAGGCCACGCTTGCGCGTGGCCTTTGTTCAATCAGCCTTCGCGGCTTTTTGAGCGCTTCTTGCGTTCATTCGGATCGAGGTAGCGCTTACGCAGACGAATGGCCGAAGGTGTAACCTCAACCAGTTCATCATCTTCAATGTAAGCGATCGCCTGTTCCAGGGACATGCGGCGCGGGGGGGTCAGCATCAGGGCTTCGTCCTTGCCGGATGCGCGCATGTTGGTCAGCTTCTTTTCACGAACCGGGTTCACTTCCAGGTCGTTTTCACGCGAATGTTCGCCAATGATCATACTGACGTAAACTTTTTCGCCCGCATCGACAAACAGCGTCCCACGTTCCTGCAAGGAATACAGGGAGTAGGTCGTGGTATTGCCGTCTTCAGCCGAGATCAGCGACCCGTTGCGCCGTCCTTCAATGGTGCCCGCATAAGGCTGGTACCCAAAGAACAGACGGTTCATGATCCCCGTGCCGCGCGTGTCGGTCAGGAATTCGCCGTGATACCCGATCAGCCCGCGTGAGGGGATGATGAAGGTCAGGCGGACCTTGTCGCCACCGGAGGGACGCATGTCCTGCATCTGGCCTTTACGCAGAGACATTTTCTCCACGACCACGCCGGAATAGGGTTCGTCCACGTCAATGGTGACTTCTTCGTAGGGTTCTTCACGATCACCGGTTTCCTCGTTCGTGCGGAACAGCACGCGCGGGCGGCCAATGGTCAGTTCAAACCCTTCACGGCGCATGGTTTCGATCAGCACGCCAAGCTGAAGTTCACCACGGCCAGCCACTTCAAACGCTTCGCTTTCGGGGCTGTCGGTCACGCGAATGGCAATGTTGCTTTCGGTTTCCTTGAACAGACGGTCCCGAATCTGGCGCGATGTTACCTTCTTGCCTTCACGACCACCCAGGGGGCCATCGTTCAGACGGAAGGTCATGGACAGGGTCGGCGGGTCAACCGGAATGGCGTGCAGGGGCTCGGTAATTTCGGGGGCTGCAATCGTGTCGGGAATGGTAGCTTCGGACAGGCCGGCCACGGCCACGATGTCCCCTGCTTCCACTTCCTCAACCGCCACGCGGTCAAGACCACGGAAGGACAGCAGCTTGGTCAGGCGGCCCGTTTCAACCACGGACCCGTCCGCGCGCAGCACCTTGACCGGCATGTTGATACGGGCACGACCCTGCTCGACACGCCCGGTCAGCACACGACCAAGGAAGTTGTCGTTTTCCAAGATCGTGGCCGTCATGGCGAACGGCTTTTCCTTGTCCAGAATGGGGGCTGGCACGTGCTTGAGAATCAGGTCGAACATGGGGGCGAGGTCCTTGCGGGCCCCTTCCAGTTCCAGATCGGCCCAACCCTGACGGCCAGAGGCGTACAGCATGGGAAAGTCGAGCTGTTCGTCATTGGCGCCAAGGGCTGCGAACAGATCGAACACTTCGTTATGAACTTCGTCAGGGCGGGCGTCGCCACGGTCGATCTTGTTCACAACCACGATCGGCCTCAGCCCGCGGGCCAGAGCCTTGCCCACAACAAACTTGGTCTGGGGCAGGGCGCCTTCAGCGGAGTCAACCAGCACAACCGCGCCGTCCACCATGCTGAGAATACGTTCCACTTCCCCGCCAAAGTCGGCGTGTCCGGGTGTATCGATAATGTTGATGCGGGTGTTTTTCCACACAACAGAGGTGCATTTCGCCAGAATGGTAATACCACGCTCACGTTCCAGATCATTGCTGTCCATGGCGCGTTCAG
>CALCDN010000023.1 GCA_937900755.1 uncultured Acetobacter sp.
GATGTGTATAAGAGACAGCCTTGAGAGCGCTCCTACCCCGCTCCAGGTCAGCCATGAGAACGGGTTTGTCTCGGGCGCACTGTCCTTCGACTTGGCGGCCGGTCATTCCCTGAGCGAGGCGGAAACCGAAATCCGCCAGACCATGCGTGCGTTGCAGGCACCCGAAAGCCTGAAAGGCGATTTTTCGGGCGAGGCAGGCGACCTGCACAAGGACCTGGTGAACGAGGCACTGGTCTTTGTGGCCGCCATCGCCACCATGTACATCACCCTGGGTATTCTGTACGAAAGCTACATCCAGCCGCTGACCATTCTCTCCACCCTGCCCTCGGCCGCCTTTGGCGCTGTGTTCACACTCTGGCTGTTTGGCCAGCCGTTCTCGCTTATCAGCATGATCGCGGTCATCATGCTGGTGGGAATTGTGAAAAAAAACGCCATCCTGATGATCGACTTTGCCCTGCATGCCGAACGCACGCAAAAGCTGTCCCCCCATGACGCCATAAAAACAGCATGCCTGACCCGCTTCCGCCCCATTCTCATGACCACCATGGCCGCGGCCTTTGCCGCCATTCCCATGATTGTCGGCCGGGGGTACGGGGCGGAATTACGCCTGCCTCTGGGCGTTGCCATCCTGGGCGGGCTGGCCACCAGCCAGTTGCTCACCCTGTATTCCACACCGGTTGTCTATCTGCTCATGCACAGGCTGGCAGCCTTTACCCACAAAACCGCAGCCCGGCTCCGGCGCGCGCTGGCACGCGGGGGGAGCACCCGCCCCAACACCGCGCCATAACACGGCTGGCATTGCATGGCCTTTCTGTTCAAAAGCTTTTAAAACACCGTACGAACAACCGTTTTACCAAGGAAGTCTCCAGTTATGTCCGATGCAATGCCTGACCGCCTTTCCGTCAACCCCAACAGCGAATTCTACAACGAAGCCCTGCTTGAACGCGGTGTTGGCGTGCGGTTCAAGGGCGTGGAAAAAACCAATGTTGAAGAATACTGCGTAAGCGAAGGCTGGGTGCGCGTGGCCGTTGGCAAAACAGTGGACCGCCGTGGCAACGCCCTGACCATGAAACTGAACGGCCCGGTTGAAGTCTGGCTAAAGGACTGACCTGCCGCCAGAACATGGCGCACTGACAATTAAATACTTTATTTAATTGTCAGTGTTTGGAATAGTGTCACGCATAATTCAAGGCAGACCAAAAGGGAAACCACTCCATGACCCAAACAGCACCCGGCACGGCAGCCGACATCAGGCATACCATTGTTATTGTTGGCGGCGGGTCCGCTGGCATTGCCGTTGCAGCCCGCCTGCTGCGCGAGCGCCCCACACTGGATGTTGCCATCATAGACCCCGCCACCACCCACGCCTACCAGCCGGGCTGGACGCTGGTTGGCGCAGGGGTGATGACGCTGCGTGACACACTGAAGCAGGAAGGCGGACTTATTCCCAAAGGCTGCACATGGCTGCGTGCCGCTGTCAGCACTTTTGAGCCCGACAGCAACTCTCTTACCCTGGCCGATGGGCGCACCGTGGCCTATGGCCGCCTTATTGTCTGCCCTGGCCTGCAACTTGACTGGGACAAGATCGAGGGCCTGAGCGAAACACTGGGCCGCAACGGCGTATGCTCCAACTATTCCAAGGATACGGTGGAATATACCTGGACCTGCATCCAGTCCCTGGCCGGAGGTACGGCCCTGTTCACCCAGCCGCCCATGCCGATCAAATGCGCGGGCGCTCCACAGAAAATTGCCTATCTCGCAGCCGATCACTGGCGCAAGAAGGGCACCCTCAACCGCACCAATGTGGACTTCTGCCTTGCGGGGGACGCCCTGTTTGGCGTGGCCTACTTCCGCCCCGCCTTGCAGCAGGCGGTCGATTACTACGGCATCAACTTGCAGTACAAACACAATCTGGTCGCAGTCAACGGCCCCGAACGCAAGGCCACCTTTGCGGTAACCGGCCCCGATGGCGCGGTGACCAAGGTGGTCCGGGAATTTGACATGCTCCACGTCACCCCGCCCCAGAGTGCGCCGGACTTTGTAAAAAAGAGCCCGCTCGCCGATGCCGCAGGCTGGCTGGATGTCAACGCCACCACGCTCCAGCATGCCAAATACCCCACCGTTTTTGGCATAGGCGATGTCCTGAACACCTCCAACGCCAAAACCATGGCTGCTGCGCGCGCGCAAACACCCGTGGTCGTGCGCAACGTCCTGGCCTCGCTCGACAACCGTCCGCTTGGCGCACAGTATGACGGATATGGCGCATGCCCGCTCACCGTGGCGTATGGCAAGATCGTGCTGGCCGAGTTCCTGTATGGTGGCAAGCCCGCACCCAGCTTCCCCTACGACCAGCGCAAGCCCAGCCGGTTTGCATGGTTCCTCAAAACCACCGTGTTCCCCCGCGTTTACTGGGACATGATGCTCAAGGGCCGCGACATTGAAGTGCCGCACCACACCGACTGGTCCAAGAACTGACAGACACCCCCCACACCCTGCCGCATGGGCCATGCCCCACGCGGCAGGGGCGAGCCGGGCAATAAAAAACCTCCCCGAAATTCGGGGAGGTTTTTTTTATCCCTGAGCCTCAGACCTCGTCATCAGGTCGTTTGGGAAGAAGCGCAGGCACAAACACCAGCGTGCCCAACAGCGTACACCCCAGCGAGAGCAGCAGCAGGCGCCCCATGCTGGCCGTACCGGGATGATGCGAAAGTGCGAGCGAGCCAAAGGCCGTGCCCGTGGTCAGGGCCGAGAACAGCACGGCCCGCGCGGTGGGGGATGCGAGCGGAGACCTGACCCCGTCCCGCCAGTTCATGACAAAATAGATGTTGAAGGACACGCCAACCCCAAGCAGCAGGGGCAGCGCAATAATATTGGCGAAGTTAAGCGTCTCGGGCAGCACCACAACCAGGATGACCGTCATCAGGGCCGAAAGCAGCAGCGGGGCCAGCACAAGCGCCATATCCTTGATCCGGCGCAGCGCAATCATGAGGATAATGGCGATCATGACCACAGCCGCCCCTGCGGCCTGTTCAAACGCGCGCACAATGGAGCGCGCACTTTCCACAATATCGACCGCCGTGCCAGCCATGTCCGGCTCGACCTTCTGCAAGGCCCCCACAAACTTGCGCAAAGCGCCCGAGCTGCTCATCACCCCCTTGGGGTGGACTTCCACAAGGGCGCGGCCATCGGGCAGCAGGTAGTCATTTGCAATGCTCGGCGGCACGTCATGGAGAGTGACGGGCCCCGCCTGAAGCATGGTCCGCAACTGCGCCAGTTCGGGTGGCAAAAAGCGCACCAGCGCGGTGCTGGCGGCCTCGACAGTCGCATCGGGGGCGGTGGCCAGGCGGCTCAACGCCGCCTGTATCCGGCGCAGCGGGTCATTGGCGGGCAGTTTGTCCAACAC
>CALCDN010000024.1 GCA_937900755.1 uncultured Acetobacter sp.
GGCTTAGTGGCGTCTGCCCCGGCCCAGCACTGGTGCTGCTCGGGCTGGACGGGGTAAAAGCCGTGGTTTTTGTGGCATGTATTGCCCTCGGGTGGATGCTGGGCAGGCCCAGGGCCCACCCCGGCACCTGAACTATCCAGCCCTGCCGCATAAAGGCCCCCGGCGGGGCCGCCCTGCTTCCATGCCCGCACCACATATAGAGCGCACAGGGCATGGACAGCACGGCATGTGCGCTCTATTTTCCGTGGGTCATGACGTCCTCATCCTCCCCCATCCGCATCGGCATTGATTTTGGCACAACCAACAGTGTTATTGTCATTGCGCACCCTGACCGCACGATCCAGACCATCCACTTCCCCACCCCTGAAGGCAGCACGAGCGAAACATGCCGCACGCTGCTCGCCTTATGGCAGGACATGGAAGGGAGCAGGCGGGTATTGCACCGCGCGGTTGGCGCTTACGCCATAGACGCACATCTTGATGACCCGGCCGAGACGCGGCTCATCATGTCCATGAAGTCCTATCTGGCGCAGGCCAGCTTCCGCGAAACCCAGGTGTTCGGCCAGCGCCTGACACTGGAAAGCCTGATTGCCACCTTCTTGCGCGAACTTATGGCCCTTGGCGGGCTTTCTCCCGCGCAATGCCATGTCAGCGTTGGCAGGCCGGTCCATTTTGTGGGCGACAATGCGGACGACACCCTGGGCGAGGCCCGGCTCCGTGCGGCCTTTACGCAGGCAGGCTTTGCCCATGTGCTGGTCATGATGGAGCCCGAGGCTGCTGGCTGGCGCTTCATGCAACGGCTCAACCGCCCGGCAACAGTGCTTGTGGGGGACTTTGGCGGCGGTACCAGCGATTTTTCGGTCGTGCGGTTTGACCCGGCCAGCCCCAACGCCACGCAGCCGTTGGGCCATGCCGGGGTGGGGCTGGCCGGGGACCAGTTCGACTTCCGTATTATCGACAATGTTGTCGCCCCTTTTCTGGGGCGGGACAGCACATTCCGCATCATGGGGGGCGAACCCCTGCCCGTGCCCATTGAATGGTACCATGCACTGGGGCGCTGGCACCGGCTTTCGCTCATGCGCACCCCGCGAATCCTCAACGAAATAGCGGATGTCGCGCGCACGGCCTCCGAACCGGAAAAACTGAAAAACCTGATCGAACTGGTGCGTGAACAGCATGGCCAGGACCTCTACAACGCTGTTTCGGCCACCAAACGCGCACTGTCTTCCAACGCCTCGGCCGAACTCTGTTTTTCCCAGCCCGGGCTTGAGATCAGGACCACACTCCATCGCACGGATTTTGACCGCTGGATCGCCCCGGACATCGCCCGACTTGGCGCGGGAATAGATGCAGCCCTCCGCGAAGCATCCCTGAACCCCGAACAGATAGACCGCGTGTTCCTGACTGGCGGCACATCCTTCGTGCCCGCGGTGCGCGCGCTCTTTACCACCCGCTTTGGGGAGGAAAAGGTGGAACTGGGCGGAGAATTTGTCTCCGTAGCCGAAGGATTGGCTCTGGCCGGCACTCAAGAGCCGCCGGCATAGCCCCCCATATTCCTGGCCATATAGTCTCATGAATCAAGAGGGGCCAGTCAGTTCTTCTTGTTTGACGTCCCTCCATTATTGGAGGATGGCGCATTTTTTCCCGATTTGTAGTCCAGCCCGGGCATGAAGTGAAAAAATGCCATCCATGAATATTTCTGACGTGACACATTCGAGACATAACACAGAAGAAAACACGGCTTATGAACTGGTTTATCCGTTAACTCAGAGTCGGAGAACCAGACCATGGAACCCGGAAACAAAACAATCGCTTTCTATCCAGACAGCACGGAACAGCGTCACGCCCCGACCACGTCTGGAGCCTATTTCTCTTTTTCGGAACAGGAAAACCCCACGGAACGCTATAAATCGCCGCGATGCTTTTTCTGTTTTTTTATCACCTTAATGGCGATAACACTCTTCCCCTTGTATATTTTAATGTCTATCGCATTTTCAGTTTATTTTCTTTGCCTATGATTTTTCTCGTAAAAAAATTTGTCTGGATATTCTTTATTATATTCCTGACCATAAAAGACAAACCTGCGCGTATCCTGAAAAAAATGACCCTCAAAAATTTAACTGCGACGCGCAGGAAAACAATTCGGTTCTTTTTTGTATCCGGCCTGAAATAACGTTTCATACGCCAGACATCATTTTGATACTCCTCCATGTTACACAAGGCCCATGACCATCATGCCCAATCTTCTCGTTGTCGATGATGACAAGGATATTCTCGACCTCCTGACCGGCTTTCTCCAGAAGCATGGCTATAACGTCTCGGTCGCCGAGGGAGGGCAGGACATGTTCGCCACCTTGGAATGTGAGGCAATCGACCTTGTCATACTCGACATCATGCTGCGCAATGAAGACGGGTTCAGCCTGTGCCAGCGGCTACGGAGCGCATCGAATATTCCGGTTATCATGCTCTCGGCCATGGCCAATCACACCGACCGGGTCGTGGGGCTGGAAATCGGGGCGGACGACTACCTGACCAAACCGTTTGACCAGCGGGAACTGCTCGCGCGCGTCAAGGCGGTTCTCAGGCGGGTCCGGGACAAGACCATGCCTACGGAGGAAATGGCGCGTCCCGTTCTATGCTTTGGCTCCTGGCGGCTGGATGTCACCCGGCGTGAACTGCGTGCTGCGAACCAGTCCCTCGTCCTGCTTTCTGGCGGAGAGTTCGAACTGCTGCTCGCCTTTGTGGAACATCCACGACGCGTTCTAAGCCGTGAACAATTGATGGATTTTGCCCGAGGCCCCTCACACGCGGCCTATGACCGCAGTATTGACGTGCAGGTCAGCCGCCTCCGGCATAAACTTGAAGACGACCCCAAAAACCCCGAAATCATCCGTACGGTGCGTAATGGTGGCTACATGTTTGCATCGGCCGTGACAAAAGCATAAGGCCATCCCCCCGTGGAAGATACCATTACACGCCGACTGGTGATGACGGTCGCACTCGCCGCGGGTGTTACACTCGCATTGCTCCAACTGTTTTTTGCCTTTGGTGGCACATGGGCCAAGCCCGATGTGCAGGCATCCGGCCTGGTGCAACAGGTTGCAACCGTCATCCGCCTGGTGGAGGCCGCCACACCAGACGAGCGCACGCACCTGACAACGGCCGCAAACACGGAAATCATCCATTATGGGTGGTACACGTCCAAAAGTTCCGTGGCGATGGCTCTGGAGCACGGAACGTACCTGCAATCGCAGGTGCAGCAAAGCCGGGCCTTCCTGGAACCTTTTCTGGGGCATGTCCCTGACAGGGTCATTGTCTTTCAAGAAGATAATCCGGTCTCCAGAACCCCTGGCCTGCCCTATGACCGGGCACAGAACCCCGGCGCCTATTTTGTCGGGGTCAAGCTGGCGGATGGCAGCTGGGTCCTTGGCATAGCATTGCACAGATTCTGGGGATTTTATCCCTTCGAGCGTTTAAGCCTCCAGATTGTCATGCTTGCGCTCTGGGTCGTTGCCGTATCCATGATTGCCTCCCGCCAGCTCTCCCGCCCGATTGAACATCTGGCGGGCTCTGTACGCCAGATCGGGCACCAGCCGGGGACCATTTTTATCGAAGAAACCGGCCCGCGTGAAATAAAGCTGGTGGCGAGAACCATCAACAATATGCAGGCCCAGATTCAGCGTTTTATCGAATACCGGACAACCATGCTCGCGGCCATATCGCACGACCTGCGCACCCCGCTGACCCGTATCCGCCTGCGCGGCGAGTATATCGAGGATAAAAAACAGCAGGCCAGCCTGTTCCGTGATGTGGACGAAATGCAGGCCATGATTGATGGCGCTCTTTCCTTTTTCCGTGACGATGCCGCCGGGGAGGTTGCCACGACATTCGACCTTCCCGGCCTGCTCCAGACCATTGCCTATGACTACAATGATCAGGGTTACGCTGTGGAATATCATGGTCCCAACAAAATCTGTTATGTCGGCCAGGTCCATGCCCTCAAGCGTGTTTTTACAAACCTTGTTGAAAACTCCATCAAATACGGAACCACACCCACTATTGACCTCGAGCGGAAAAATGATGGCCTGTCTCTTATACACATCTGACGCTGCCGACGATACTCCTTGTGTAG
>CALCDN010000025.1 GCA_937900755.1 uncultured Acetobacter sp.
TCTACACAAGGAGTATCGTCGGCAGCGTCAGATGTGTATAAGAGACAGCACTGGAACACCCGCAAACGCTTCCACACAGGCCAGAACAGACCATGGAGCACCCGGACCTTGGGCTTTGTGCTTGAGATACGAGTGCCATCCTCCTAATATGCCCGCTGTAGAAGCACTGGTATTTTGCCAGCCCGCCATGCAATGCTCAAAGGTGCCTGTTAATGGAGTGGTCCGAAGAAATAATCGCCCAGCTTAAGGACCTGTGGGCGGAAGGTCTTTCAACGGCGGAAATCGGCAGGCGTCTTTCCATTACCAAGAACGCGGTGGTCGGCAAGGCACACAGGCTGGGGCTTCCCCCACGGCCATCCCCCATCCGCCGCAATGGCAGCAAACCTAAGGCCGCGGCGGACAAACCCGAACAGGCCGCAACGCCCACGCCAGAAGCCCATGCGACCCGCTCTGGCGCGCAGGCTCCATCCGCGGCACCGGCTCCACAACCTGCCGCCGCCGCCACGCCAGCCCCCACGGCCGCGCCACCACCACCGGCCACACCACCCGCACTGGCCGTTGTGGACGACAAGGCCGTGCGGAAAGAAAAACCCGCACCTGCGGCGCGCACCAGCACCAAACCAAAAACGCTCCTGCGCAGCATCTCCGACCCCGAGCCGCAAAAACGCCGTGGTCCCTCCTGCTGCTGGCCCATTGGTGACCCCGGCACACCGGGTTTTCATTTTTGTGGAGCAACACCTATTCCAGGCAAACCGTATTGCGAGGAACACGCGCAAATCGCCTATGTGCGCCTGCGCGACCGGCGCGATAGCGTAGCCTGACCAGCCAACACCCCCGTGTTGCCTGATGGCGGCTGACACGCCGCCATCAGGCTTACAGGCAAACTAGAGCAAAATCAGCCTTCAATCGCCTTGACCGGCTCAGCAGCGCTGTCTGCTGTTTTGGCTGCCGCACTGCCTTCGGACAGCATTTCAAGCTGGCCCGTAATCTGTCCGCCGTCTTCCACCTTCAGGCGGTGGCAGGCAGCCTTACCCAGCAGACGGCCACTCCCGCGCACGGTCAGGCTGCCACGTGCGGTCAGCGCACCATCCACCGTGCCCGCAATTTCCGCGTTTTCCACTTCCACGCCGCCACGGAACAGGCCACCGGGCATGACAACCAGTTCCTTGGCCGTAATCATGCTGGATTCGACCGTACCTTCCACGACCAGGCGCTCCGCGTCCTGCACCGTGCCCTGCACACTGATGCCACGACCAACAACCAGCGTCCGCTGTTCCGGTGCTTCCTTTTTGGGCTGTATCTGTGACGGCAGGCCACGGGTTGCCGCTCCAGGCATGGGCGGAATACCCGCACCAGCAGGAAGAGAGGAACCAGGAGGAAGAGGTGCGCGACCCATGGGTGAAGTTTCCTTTAAATTATCAGAGCGTGATACGGGAGTTCCCGCTACGGGACTCCCCTGATTTCCCGCATTGGACGGAAGAACAGTGCCAGATGCCCCTACCGGACGCGCAGAACCCTGCGGAACGGTAGAGGGGGCCTGAGTATTTGGCTGACTATCTTCAGGCTTACGTCTTTTGAACAAGAAAAACCCCCGCCTTTCTGGCTGCCCATATTCAGGCAGCGGTCCACATTAACAAACCTCCACCCATACCAATCCGACTCCCCCAAACATTTTGCAGGCAGGTAGCCGTCTGGTAAGCAGCGCAAGTTGCTTGCGCTTACTGTTGCCCTTTTTGTGGCAGCGCGCTAGCCAAACAACCACAGAGATCATTTTTTCAGGAAAAAATTTTATCGCCATGACCGGTCAGGACACACAATACGATATTCTCGGTATTGGTAACGCCATCACCGATATTCTCGCCCGTACGGACGCTCTCTTCCTGCAAGGGCAGGGGCTGACCCCGGGCAGCATGACACTGATTGACGTGGACCGGGCCAATGCGCTTGAAGCGGCTTTGAAGCCGGAGCAGGTCATGGGCGGTGGTTCCGCCGCCAATACCTGCGTGGTCGCAGCCCAGTTCGGGGCTCGCGTCGCCTACCTCGGCAAGGTCTCGCGCGATAATGCGGGGCTCAAATTCACGCAGGACCTGCGCGATAACGGGGTTCAGTTTCCATCCGCTCCGCTCAACACACAGGTGTTTGACAACCTGCCCACCGCGCGGTGCGTGGTCATGGTCACCCCCGATGGCCAGCGCACCATGGCAACCTACCTGGGAGCCTGCACCTGCTTTACCCCTGATGACGTCCTGCCAGACATGATCGCCGCCTCCAGCATCATCTATCTGGAAGGCTATCTGTTTGACCCCCCCCATGCGCAGGAAGCCTTCCGCCGGGCCGCAGCCCTTGCCCACAAGAACGGACGCCAGGTTGCCCTCTCCCTGTCCGACCCGTTCTGTGTTGGCCGCCACCGCGAGGCATTCCTCGATCTGGTCAAAAACCATGTCGACATTCTGTTCGCCAATGAAGACGAAATCTGTGCGCTGTACGAAACAGAAAACTTCGATACAGCCGCCCGCCGCACCTTGCAGGACACAACCTTCGCCGCCCTGACCCGCTCAGGCCTTGGCAGCGTTGTGGTGCATGATGGCCAGCTGACAACCGTAGCCCCGGTCCCCACCCAGGTGGTGGATACAACAGGGGCGGGCGATGCCTACGCAGCCGGTTTTCTTGCTGGCCTGACGTCTGGCCGCAGCCTGCCCGAATGTGGGCGTCTGGCCTCTGTCGCCGCGTCCGAAATCATTTCGCACTACGGTGCCCGCCCGCTTTCCAACCTATGGGAAGAAATGGGGTTCTAAAACAAGGCCCCGCCCCGGCGAAGATGCCCCTCCTTCAGGAGGTGGCCCCTTCGCTGGGCACAGTTATCACCCGACCGCCCTTGACCTGAAGCGCCACCTTGCCTTCACACAGGGCCTGCGCCACATCGCCAAATACTTTGCTGCGCCAACCCGATAGCAAGGTCGGGGCCTGTGCCGGGTCAAGCGCCAGCGCCTCCAGCTCATCCATGGACGCCACCAGCCGTGGCGCCACATCATGCTCCTCGCAACAGGCGGTCAGCAGCACTTTCAGCAACGCCACCAAAGATGCGGGGGGGCGAGCGTTCTCCTTGCCCTTGCCACGCGCAGGACGCGGCAACTCCGATTCTGGCAGGGCCTGCGCCTGCTTGACCGCCTCGAGCAACGCCATGCCGGTCCGGCCTTCCGCCAACCCACGGGACACCCCGCGCACACGGGTAAGCGCATCCACCGTTGTGGGTGTTGTCGCGGCTATTTCCAGCAGGCTCTCATCCTTCAGCAGGCGTTGGCGCGGTACGTTCACACGCTGGGCCTCACGCTCGCGCAAGGCGGCAACAGCCCGCAACACACCCAGCATGCGGCGGTTGCCCGTACGGGCCTTAAGCCGCTCCCACTGCCTTTCAGGGTCGGGGCGGAAAGTTGCGGGGGATTCCAGCTCCGCCATTTCAGCGCCAACCCAGCTTAGCCGTTTATCCTGCTCCAGCTTCTGGACCAGCTTTTCATAAACCAGGCGTAGCCACGTCACATCCCCCGCGGCATAGTTCAACTGTGCCTCGGACAGGGGGCGCACGGACCAGTCCGTAAACCGGTGGCTTTTGTCAATCATATGACCGGTCAGCGAACCAACCAGGCTGTCATACCCCACCTGGTCCCCAAAGCCTGCCACCATGGCCGCGACCTGCGTATCAAACACGGGCGTGGGCAGGGCATCGAACTCATGCAGAAAAATCTCCAGGTCCTGCCGCGCGGCATGAAAGACCTTGAGCACCGCGGAATCAGCCATCAACGCTGCCAAAGGCGCCAGATCAATCCCTGCCGACAGCGTATCAATCAGCACCACGTCCTGTGCGCTCCCGACCTGCACCAGGCACAATTCCGGCCAGTACGTGCGCTCGCGCATGAACTCCGTATCAACCGTGACATAGCGCTCGGCATGAAACGGTTTAAGAGCGTCCGCCAGGTCCTGCGTGGAAGACACAAGCCGTGGCTGGGGAAAGACGGGAATGGGTAATTTGGCCATGTTTCCTCCTTACACCAGCCGACAGGAAAGAGACAGACAGAACCCATAAGATACGCGGGAAACTTGACGAACGCACCAACAAGCCGGACACCGGAGCAAACCA
>CALCDN010000026.1 GCA_937900755.1 uncultured Acetobacter sp.
CTGATTTTGTGGGGTGGGCCGGGGGTTGGCAAAACCACCATAGCCCGTCTGCTGGCACAGGCTGCGGGTTTGCGCTTCATGCAGATTTCGGCCGTGTTCTCGGGTGTGGCGGACCTTAAAAAAGCGTTCGACGCCGCGCGCAAGCTGGCTGCGGCGGGTATTGGCACACTTTTGTTTGTTGATGAGATCCACCGCTTCAATCGCGCGCAGCAGGACGGATTTCTGCCCGTGGTGGAAGATGGCACTGTTGTGCTGGTGGGGGCCACGACCGAAAACCCCTCCTTTGCGCTCAATTCCGCCCTGCTCTCGCGCTGTCAGGTCATGGTGCTCAACCGGCTTGACGACCCGGCCCTTGAGGCCCTGCTGGTTCGCGCGGAGGAGGAAACAGGCCACCCCCTGCCCTTGACGGAGGACGGGCGCGCCACCCTGCGCGCCATGGCGGACGGGGATGGCCGCTACCTTTTGAACATGGTGGAACAGGTGCTGAGCCTGAAAAACACCAAGCCGCTGGATGCGCAGGCGCTGGCCCGGCTGCTGGCCAAAAGGGCCATTCTGTACGACCGGGACCGTGAGGAGCACTACAACCTTATTTCGGCCCTGCACAAATCACTCCGTGGTTCGGACCCCGATGCGGCATTGTACTGGTTTGCGCGCATGCTCGAAGGGGGCGAGGACCCGCGTTACCTTGCCCGCAGGCTGACCCGCTTCGCCACCGAGGACGTGGGCATGGCCGACCCCAATGCGCTGCCGCTGGCCGTGGCCGCGTGGGAGACATATGAACGTCTTGGCTCCCCCGAGGGCGAACTGGCTCTGGCCCAGCTTGTGGTGCATCTTGCAACCGCCCCCAAATCCAACGCGGCCTACAAGGCGTATGGGGCGGCCCGCCGCGCGGCCAAGGCCACGGGCAGCCTTATCCCCCCCGCCCATATTCTGAACGCGCCCACGCGGCTGATGCAGGATATCGGCTACGGCAAGGGGTACGAATACGACCACGATGCGGAGGAAGGCTTCTCGGGGCAGAATTATTTCCCCGATGGCATGCGCCGCCAGACCTTTTATAATCCAACGGGTAGAGGCTACGAACGGGAGGTCAAACACAGGCTGGAAACATGGTCCCGCTTGCGGGAACGGCGCCAGTCGTGAATATCAGCGCATGAGTGTTGTCAATCTTACCGTGAGCGAGGACGAGGCCGGCATCCGCCTCGACCGTTATTTCCGCCGTCATTACCCGCACCTGACCCAGGGCGCGCTGCAAAAACTGTGCCGCACAGGCCAGATTCGCGTAGAGGGCAAGCGGGTGGAAGCCTCCACCCGGCTGGAGCCGGGGCAGAGTGTGCGCGTGCCGCCCATTCCCATGGCCGCCAAGCCCTCGCGCGATGTGCCGCGCCCGCTGGACGACAAGCTGGTGCGCGAAATCCAGCGCATGGTCGTCTATCAGGACAAGCACCTGATCGTGCTCAACAAGCCCTCCGGCCTTGCCGTGCAGGGTGGCCCGGGCATTACCCGCCATGTGGACATGATGCTCGACGGCCTGCGCGAAAACCCCGAGGACCCGCGCCCCAGGCTGGTCCACCGGATCGACCGCGATACATCGGGCCTGCTGCTGCTGGCCAGGACCCCCGGTGTGGCCGCCAAGCTTGCGGCCTCCTTCCGTGGGCGGGACGTTAAAAAAACCTACTGGGCGGTTGTCGTGGGCAGGCCGGACCCGCTCTCGGGCGAGATCGACCAGCCACTGGCCCGCCTTGGGGTTGGCCCCGGCGCCATTACGGTGGCCGCCGACCGCAAGGACGAGGATGCCCAGTCCGCCCGCACGGTGTACGAGGTGCTGGATTCGGCGGCCCGCAAGTTCTCGTGGCTCGGGCTTTCCCCGCTTACGGGGCGCACACACCAGTTGCGCGTACATTGCGAATCCCTTGGCACCCCCATTCTGGGCGACCCCAAATATGGCGGGGCCACGGCGCATCCGTCGGGCTTTACCGACCAGTTGCACCTGCATGCGCGGGAGCTGGACATGCCACACCCCGCAGGTGGGCGGCTGGTTGTGAGCGCTGAACTGCCACCGCATATGCGTGAGACATTTAGGGCACTCGGGTTTGTACCCGGTTCAACCCCCAAACCTGCCCGCCGTGGGGGGTAGGGTTACCACCACTAAGC
>CALCDN010000027.1 GCA_937900755.1 uncultured Acetobacter sp.
CCTTGGGGCGGGGCAGGGGGCGCAAGCGTGGTTTTCGTGCTTTTATGACCAACGTATCCAGTTCGGACAAAAAACGGGAGCGATCGGTTTTTCCAAACCCGCTTCCTCCGGGCGTCATAACGCCTGCGGAGCGCAGGTCGGTCATCAGGTTCCGCATGGCCAGCGCCATGCCAATGGTATCCCGGTCCAGCAGTCTTCCCTTGGGCTCCAGTACATAGGCTCCGCTTTCAACACACCGTGCCGCCAGCGGAATATCCGACGTAATAATGATGTCTCCATCCAGAGCGCGCTCCGCAATCCAGTCGTCCGCGACATCTGGCCCGGATTCCACAACAACACGTTCGATAAGCGGGGTGTCTGGAACGCCGATCATACGGTTGGAGACAACAAAAACATGGAGCCCGTAGCGTGCGGCTACACGGTAGACTTCGTCTTTTACTGGGCAGGCATCGGAATCGATAAAAATACGGGTCATGTCCCCAACCTGCCGCAGTAACGCCTGATCCGCAAATGGGGAGGAGCTTCCCCCCTGGTGCCTGCTGACGCATGGAGGCATCAGCCTGTTGTGTTGGTTGGGGTTACTCGTGCAGCCCCGGAGCTTCCCGACCGGTGCGCGCGACATACTCCGTATAGCCACCGTCATAGCGGTGCAGCCCCTGGGGGGTGAGTTCGAGAACCCTGTTGGACAGGGCCGCCAGAAAGTGCCGGTCATGCGAGACAAAGAGCATTGTGCCATCGTAATCGGCCAGTGCCGCGATCAGCATTTCCTTCGTGGCGATGTCCAGATGGTTGGTGGGTTCATCCAGCACCAGAAAGTTGGGAGGATCATAGAGCATTAACGCCATGACAAGCCGGGCTTTTTCTCCCCCGGACAGAACCCGGCAGCTCTTATCGACATCATCGCCCGAAAAACCGAACCCACCAGCCAGTGTGCGCAAGGCCCCTTGACCGGCAAGGGGGAAGGTGTCGCTTAATGTTTCAAAAACCGTGCGCTCGCCATCCAGAAGGTCCATGGCGTGCTGGGCAAAATAGCCCATTTTTACGCTGCCCCCCAAAGTGACGGGGCCTGCATCCGGCTCGGTTGTGCCTCTGACCAGGTTGAGCAAGGGGGACTTGCCCGCGCCATTCACCCCCAGCACGCAACAGCGCTCCTGCCGCCGGATCAGCAGGTCCAGCCCCTGATAGATCACGCGGCTTCCGTAACTTTTGTCCACGCCACGCAGGTTAACCACCGCATCCCCGGACCGGGGGGCCTGCGGGAATGTAAAAGACAGGGCCTGCCTGCGTTTGGGGGGCTCCACCCGATCTATCTTGTCCAGCTTTTTCACACGGCTTTGCACCTGTGCCGCATGCGAGGCACGGGCCTTGAAGCGCTCAATAAAAGCGACTTCCTTGGCCAGCATGGCCTGCTGCCGGTCAAACTGGGCCTGCTGATGCTTTTCGTTCAGTGCGCGCTGCTGTTCGTAAAACTCATAATCGCCCGAAAAACTGGTGAGCGTGCCGCCATCAATTTCAATCACCTTGTTGATGATACGGTTCATGAAGGCACGGTCATGGGATGTCATGAGCAGTGCGCCATCATACCCGGCCAAAAACTGTTCCAGCCAGATCAGGCTTTCAAGGTCCAGATGGTTGCTTGGTTCATCGAGCAGCATCACATCGGGCTTCATCAGCAGGATGCGCGCAAGTGCGACACGCATTTTCCAACCACCTGACAGGCGCCCCACGTCCCCATCCATCATTTCCTGGCTGAAGCCCAGCCCGTGCAGAACCTCACGCGCACGGCCATCGAGCGCATAGCCCCCCAATTCTTCAAAACGGGCCTGAACCTCGCCAAAGCGTTCCAATATGGCATCCAGTTCGTCCAGGCGGTCGGGGTCGGCCATGGCGGCTTCCAGGCGGCTTAACTCCGCGCCCCCTTCCGCCCCGGGGCCAGCCCCATCCATGACTTCGGCCCCCGCGCGGCGGCCGGTCATGTCCCCCCCGTCCTGCTTGAAAAAGCCGACAGTTATGCCACGGTCGGTCAGAACATGGCCTTCGTCGGGCTCTTCCTGACCGGTAATCAGCCGGAACAGAGTGGTTTTGCCAGCACCATTGGGGCCGACCAATCCAATTTTTTCACCTTTTTGCAAGGCAGCGGATGCCTCGATAAAGATCACGCGGTGACCATTATATTTGCTGATATTATCGAGACGGATCATGGAACCTCAGGCAAGCGCATGTAAGGGGGGCGGACGATGAAGCAGCCTTATTGCGTAACATCGCGGCTTCGTAAACTGCTGGCGGCGTGAAGGTTCAGGGCGGACTGCCATAGGGTTGTGGATTTTATGCGTTGGAAAGGCGGGTATTATTCAAATCTGGCGTGCTATCGCAAAAAAACGGCAATACCATCTTACCCGCAAAAAGCAGGGCAAGATGGTATTGCCAATAGTTCAGGTGCCGGTTGTTCAGGCGGCGGTGTGGTCCAGGGTCACCGTGGCTTCGCTTGTGAGAACGCGGAACACGAAGCTTTCCTGTAGGTACAGTTCAACAGTCTCGGCAGTATGGCCCAGGTAACCGATTGACAGGTCCTGACCAATATCCAGGGCAAAGTCTCCCCCCCGCATGGAAATGACAAATGCCCCTTCAAGGGCTGGCGCCCAGATGATTTTGCCATCAATCATGCTTTCAATATGCTTGCGCACGGGGTAGCCATCATCATCGCCGCTGCTCACGGCCAGATGTGCCTGCGCGCCCAGCACGACCGAGTATGGACCGTTTACGCCAGCAAGGCGCAGGGCGTTCAGGGCCTCGGCAATGGCGTGAGGATAATCTTTCGCCTGTGTGGGGAGTTTGAGGTGAGGGTTGGATGTGCCCTTGCGCATGCCGCAAATGCCTGCGGCCTCGAAGCCATTGAATATGGCATGGTCTTCGGCGAACGCAATTTTCTGGGCGGCGTCCTTGACCGTCTGCCAATCTGAATCAAGTGCTCCGCGTTCCACGGCGTCGATTTCATCGCGGGACAGGGTAAAGGGCACACGCAGTTCCACCAGTGGCAGCACTTCGCGCTGTGTAGCCAGTACGCCGCTGTCCGATGTGTCGATTTTTTTGCCGCGCCCCGTGCCAACGCCAGCAAAAGCCGTTCCTTTTGGCTCGGGGGTATCCACCACGCGGCGACCCGCGAGGTGGCGGCGGATGGTGCGGGAGGCTTCTTCCTCGATCTGGGCCCATGCCTCGGCGGAAATGGGAGCAAGATGTCTGTGCAGATTGTTCATGTCAGGCGTCCTTATCTTTCAGTGATCCAATGCCAAGGG
>CALCDN010000028.1 GCA_937900755.1 uncultured Acetobacter sp.
GCCCGTTGCCATACAAACCGCATCTCCGGGGCAGATCGGAGGTGCCCGGGCGCAGTATCACCTGCGCCAGAGCCTGGTTTTCCTTGACGCCTTTGTTCTGAACAGGCCTGAAGCAATGATCGGGCAGGTTGCCAGTAAAGTGGACCCGCAGACACTGGTTTTGAATGATGCATCAACCCGTGACTTTCTGGCACGCCAGATTAACGCCCTGGCTGATCTGGCGCGAACACTACAGAAATAATCGCCTATGCGGCATTAAAGCCCGGGAGAGACCCCAGCCTTGATTGCGAACAGCGGATTATAACATAATACTTGCCGGGCTCGCGCGGACCCTGTGCGTGACAAAATAATGGCCATGTACGGACATTGATACTATACTCCCCCACAGTAACAAGGATGCCGTGCGGAATGCCCCATACCCCAGAAGACAAAAAAAAGGCGCTGACCCGCCTGCGCCGTATTCGTGGGCAGTGTGATGCACTTGAAAAAGCTCTGGACTCTGGCGCGGACTGCGCCCCGGTCCTGCAGCAGCTTGCGGCAATACGGGGTGCCGTCAATGGGCTCATGTCCGAAGTGATGGGCATGTACCTGCACGAGGAGTTTGGCAGTGCCCCAGAGCTTGCCGCTGGAAAAAAGAAAAGTATCGATACCATCCTGTCCCTTGTGCGCACCTATCTGAAGTAACCTAAAAGGAACGACCATGAAGTCTCGTGCTGCTGTTGCCTTTGCCCCTGGCGAGCCACTTAAAATTGTGGAAATTGACGTGGCTCCCCCCAAAAAAGGGGAAGTGCTGGTCCATATTACCCATACAGGTGTCTGCCATACGGATGCTTTCACCCTCTCCGGCAGCGACCCCGAAGGCCTGTTCCCCTGTGTTCTGGGCCATGAGGGCGCTGGAGTGGTCGTGGAAGTCGGGGAAGGCGTCACCTCCGTCGCCCCCGGAGACCACGTTATTCCGCTCTACACGGCCGAATGTGGCAAATGCGAATTCTGCACTTCGGGCAAAACCAATTTGTGTATCGCCGTGCGCGAAACACAGGGCAAGGGCGTTATGCCAGACGGCACGAGCCGTTTTTCATACAACGGGCAGCCTCTCTACCATTACATGGGGTGTTCCACCTTCAGTGAATACACGGTGGTCGCTGAGGTTTCTCTCGCCAAGATCAACCCTCATGCCGACCATGAACATGTCTGCCTTCTGGGCTGTGGTGTCACAACCGGGATTGGCGCCGTGCATAACACCGCCAAGGTGCAGTCAGGTGACAGTGTAGCCGTTTTTGGGCTTGGTGGCATTGGCCTGGCCGTGATCCAGGGCGCGCGGCAGGCAAAGGCCGGTCGAATTTTTGCCATAGATACCAACCCGGCCAAATTTGAACTGGCCATGTCCATGGGGGCGACCGACTGTCTGAACCCCACGGATTATGACAAACCCATCCAGCAGGTTATTCTGGACATAACCCGGTGGGGTGTGGACCACACGTTTGAATGTATTGGCAATGTAAATGTCATGCGCGCAGCCCTTGAATGTGCGCACCGGGGCTGGGGGCAATCGGTTGTCATTGGCGTTGCCGGGGCCGGGCAGGAAATTTCCACCCGTCCGTTCCAGCTGGTGACCGGGCGCACATGGAAAGGCACGGCATTTGGTGGTGTAAAAGGCCGAAGCCAGCTCCCCGGCATGGTGGAAGACGCCATGAAGGGCGATATCGACCTTAAACCGTTTGTCACCCATACGATGGGGCTGGAAGACATAAACCACGCCTTTGACCTGATGCATGAAGGCAAATCCATCAGGTCTGTCATCATCTACTGAACAGACTGAATTTTTGCAGCGTATCTACCCCGCGCCTCTATGGAGGCATGGCGTAGATACGCCATGGTTGTCAGGCGGAAAACCGACATACGGACCGCCTGGCAGACCAGAAAAGAAAACTCCCCAGCCCCAGGCCAATCACCGCGATACACAAGGCGGCCACACTGCCGTGCCCCCATGCCATGGATAAAAGCAGTGCAGGGGCGACCGCAACATTGAGAGCACCCGCCACGCAGAACAGCAGGGGCTCCCTCTGGCGTTCATTGAGACTAAACGCCATGCCCATGCACAACAGGAAAGGCACGTAATAAAGGGCTGTCGCCTGGCCGTAACTTCCTCCCAGGGGCAGGAAGGGCGCGCAGAGAAACACAAGAGCAATACCGGCCATGCACC
>CALCDN010000029.1 GCA_937900755.1 uncultured Acetobacter sp.
GGGCCCCGGGGGCCCCGGTCCCGGGCGGCGCCCACACCCCGCCCGCCGGGCCGTCGGCGGCGTCCGCCCGCCCGCCCGGCGCGGCCACGGCCCCCCCCGGGGGCCCCCGCGGGGCCCGCCGGGCGCGGGGGGCGGCCCCCCGGTCAAGTGCGCGGAGCGTTCCCTGCATTTTAAAGTCCCCGAAATCCAGGTGAAGCTGGTCGGACACGCCATTGGCGAAGTAACGCATGCCCATTTCATATTCGGGCATCATGGTGTGGGCGTTGCGGTCATAAAAAGCGATATGCACATGCCCCGCCGCCAGTTTTTGCAAGGGCTGGTAGGGGCTGTCCACCGGGGGGGAGGACCAGTTGAGAATGGTCACGTAGGTATCTTCCGGTCCATCGGGCAAGGTGCCGTCAAACAGGGGGATGGTCAGTTCCTTTTCGCCCTTTTGCGCGGCGGCCAGAATACTGGCCGTATGGCTTGCGGGGAACAGGGTGCCCGCGGGCAGGCGCAGCGTTTTGGCCAGGGGCTGGCGGTACTGCACAACGCCCGAGCCATCGGGGGCCAGGCTTGCCTCCCCGCTGACAACGCGCAGCAGCTTGCCGTTGCGCGTTTCCTGGCTTTTAAAGGTCAGGTGCCGCCCATCCAGGCTTTCCTGCGCCGCATAGTCGGACAGAAGGTGCTCCTCGCCCTGCTTGCGGGTGACACTCTGGATGTCCAGCCTCTGCTGGGAGGACCAGCCCAGGCAGGTCTTGAGCACGGCGTAGCGCATGTGCCCTGTGGCGGAGAGCGTCTGCCCTCCCGCGGCCTCCACCAGCCCCAGATCATAGTCAGCCTGTTGCGAAACAAGGGTTGGCGCGGGTGTGCCCGCCCGCGCGTCGGGGCCAGGCAGCAGGGCCAGGGCAAAAAGGGAGCCTGCGGTGGCGGCCAGTGCGGCGGCCCGTTGGCGCTGGGGGCGTAAGGTCATGCCCCTACAAGAAAACATCCGGCGCGGTCATGCAACCGGCCGGATGCGGGTTTATTGGCCAAAAGGCGATGATCAGTCTTTTTTGACCGCAGGTTTGGGCTTGAGCAGGTTGAGTGCGAGGGAGAGTTCCTTCATGCGCTCAGGGGCCACGGGGGCGGGGGCGCCCATCATCAGGTCCTCGCCCTGCTGGTTGAGCGGGAACAGGATGACTTCGCGGATGTTGGGCTCATCGGCCAGCAGCATGACAATGCGGTCCACGCCGGGGGCGGAGCCGCCATGGGGGGGGGCTCCGTAGCGGAAGGCGTTGAGCATGCCGCCAAAGCGGGCTTCCACCTCGCTCTCGGGGTAGCCTGCAATGTCAAACGCACGCACCATCACATCGGGCAGGTGGTTACGCACCGCACCGGAGGAGAGTTCAATGCCGTTGCACACAATGTCGTACTGGTAGGCCAGAATATCCAGCGGGTCCTTGGTGTTCAGGGCTTCCAGCCCGCCCTGTGGCATGGAGAACGGGTTGTGGGAGAAGTCCACAAGCCCCGTTTCCTCGTTCAGTTCATACATGGGGAAATCCGTGATCCAGCAGAAGCGGAAGGCGTTCTTCTCGATCAGGTCCAGTTCCTCGGCAATGCGCGTGCGCACAAGGCCGGAGAACTTGGCAACGTCCTGCCCCTTGCCCGCGGCAAAGAACACGGCATCCCCCGCCTTCAGCCCCAGCTTGGCGCGAATGGCTTCCGCCCGGTCGGCCTCCAGGTTCTTGGCGATCGGGCCTTGCCCGCCTTCGGCGTTGAAGGTGATGTAGCCAAGGCCACCAGCCCCGTTCTCACGCGCCCAGGCGTTGAGCTTGTCAAAGAACGAGCGGGGGCGATCGCCAGCACCGGGGGCTGGAATGGCGCGGATTTCCCCACCATCAGCGGCAATGCGGGCAAACAGGCCAAAGCCCGAACCGGCAAAGTCTTCCGTAACATCGGCAATCAGCAGCGGGTTGCGCAGGTCGGGCTTGTCCGAGCCGTACACCTGCATGGCGCGGGCGTAGGGAATACGCTCGAACGGGGCGGCGCTGACCGTGCGGCCATTGCCGAATTCGGTGAACAGCCCGCTCATGACCTGTTCCATCACCGCAAAAATTTCGTCCTGCGTGGCAAAGGCCATTTCAAAGTCAAGCTGGTAGAACTCACCGGGGGAGCGGTCCGCGCGGGAGGCTTCGTCGCGGAAGCACGGTGCGATCTGGAAGTAGCGGTCAAACCCGGCCACCATGGCCAGCTGCTTGAACTGCTGGGGGGCCTGCGGCAGGGCGTAGAACTTGCCCGGATGGTTGCGCGAGGGCACCAGAAAGTCGCGCGCCCCTTCAGGGGAGGAGGCGGTCAGGATCGGGGTCTGCAGTTCCACAAAGTCCAGGTCGGTCATGCGCTTGCGCATGCTGGCGATAACGGCGCAGCGCAGGCGGATGTTGGCATGCACCTTTTCGCGCCGCAGGTCGATGTAGCGGTAGCGCAGGCGCAGTTCGTCGGAATAATGTTCCTGCCCGGCCACCTGGAGCGGCAGCACGGCGGCGTGGGACTGCACCACAAACTCTTTTGCCTGGACTTCAATATCCCCCGTGGCAAGGTCGGGGTTGCGCGTGCCCTGCGCGCGTTCGACCACAGTGCCGGTCACCGTAATCACGCTTTCCACGCGCACCTGTTCGGCGGTGGCCATAACGTCCGACCCGGCGGGGATGACAATCTGGGTCATGCCTGTTTCGTCGCGCAGGTCAATAAACAGCAGGCCGCCATGGTCGCGCTTGCTGTGCACCCAGCCGGACAGGCGCGCGGTGGTGCCGGCATCGCCCGCGCGAAGGGCCGAGCAGCTATGGGTACGGTAAGGGTGCATGGTCTTGTCCCACAAATTGTGGCCCGCCTGCGGGCGCTGGTTTTGCCATAGTTCAATTGGGGTGGAGGAAGCAGGGGCGGGGGCCTTATGTCAAGGCTGGAGCGGGGGTGTGCCGCCTGTTTTGCCGTGCGGGGGGTCTTTTGTGCCCCGCCTCACCCCCGCGCGCAGGCCCGCAGGTCCGCGGCAATGGCTGCAACGCAGTCCTCGCGCGCGTCCCATGCGAACACAAAGCGGTACACCCGGCCAAACAGGGTATGGAATCGCCACCCGCATGCGCGCAGGGCGTTGGCCACATGCTCGGGCATGAGCACAAACACCGCGTTGCTCTGTACGGGCCAGGCCAGGTCCACCCCGTCCAGCCCCGTTATGGCGCGGGCAAAGTCCTGTGCGCAGGCGTTGGCGTGGCGGGCGTTGTCCAGCCATGCGCCGGACTGGACCATGCTCAGCCACGGGGCGGACAAAAACCGCATTTTGGCGGCCACCTGCCCGGCCTGTTGCGCGCGCTCGGCAAAGCCCTGGGCCAGTTGGGGGGTAAAGAACACCACGGCATCCCCCATGGCCATGCCGTTTGTGGTGCCGCCAAAGCTGAGCGTGTCCACACCGGACTGCCATGTCATGGCCGCAGGGGTGCAGCCCAGTGCCGCCACGGCGTTGGCAAAGCGCGCGCCATCCATGTGCAGGCGCAATCCGTTGTCGTGGCAGGCGTTGGCAATGGCCCGTATTTCGTCCAGCGTGTAGAGCAGGCCGTTTTCGGTCGGCTGGCTTATGCTCACCACGGCCGGGGTGGAGGCGCCAAAGCCGCGTGGGCGATGCATGGCCTGCGTGATGGCGGCGGGGGTGAGCTTGCCGTCATGCGTGGGTGGGGTCATCAGCTTGGCCCCGCCGGAAAAAAATTCCGCCGCCCCCCGCCCGGACGTGTCCACACGCGCGATTTCGGAGGCGATGATGGCGCAATAGGGCGGGCACAGGGTCGCCAGCACCAGCGCATTGGCCGCCGTGCCGCTGAACACGAAAAACACACGGGCCTGGGGCGCGCCAAACA
>CALCDN010000030.1 GCA_937900755.1 uncultured Acetobacter sp.
CCGTTATGGATTTCATGGCCTTTCCTACGACTATCTGACCCAGAGGCTCAACCAGATTGACCCCGAACTGGCAAAGGGGCGCACCATTCTGGCCCATCTGGGCAATGGAGCCAGCCTGTGCGCCTTGAAGGACGGGAAGAGTGTGGAGACCACCATGGGCTTTTCCGCACTGGATGGCCTTATGATGGGAAGCCGATGCGGCATGATCGATCCGGGCGTGTTGCTCTACATGCTCCGGGAGGAAAAAGCGGACTGGAACACGCTGGTAAACACGCTTTACCACCAGTCCGGCCTGCTTGGTGTTTCTGGCGTATCATCGGACATGCGCGTATTGCGTGAACACATGGCCAGCGAGCAGGACCTTGCTGTGCGCGGCCATATCCAACAGGCCCTTGCCTTGTTCGCCTACCGCATTGTGGAAGAAATTGGCGCACTTGCCGCCATTATGGAAGGGTTGGATGGCCTTGTCTTTACTGCGGGAATAGGGGAGCATGACGCACAACTGCGCCAGGATGTATGCCAGGCACTTGAATGGTTGGGACTAAAGCTCGATACAGAGGCCAACGCGCTCCATGCCAGCATCATCAGCCGCCCCGACAGCACCATTCGGGTCCGTGTGGAACCAACCCATGAAGAACTGGTCATCTGCCAGAATGTTCTGCCCTTTGTGCAGGACCGGCTGTAAGCACGCCTGATCAGCCTTGCCAGCCAGGTTATGAGGCGTGCGAGGGGTTCAGGGCTTTGAGCTTTCGGTACAGGGTGGAGCGGCTTACTCCCAGCAGGCGGGCGGCGGGGGCTATCTTGCCCTGCACCATGGCCAGCGCACCTTCTATGACGGTCCGTTCCGCCTCCTGAAAATCCGGGACCCCCGCGGCTCTGGCTCCCAGGTCAAAACACATGCTGGCAACGTCAGTATTTTCTATCCCGAGCAGGGAGCGCGCGGCATAGGTCGCGCCCACCACAATCCGCGTATCATCCAGCGCGATCATGGGAAGGGATATGCCGTTGCCATCTCCTAGCAACAAAACCGTTTTGTTGCGAAATGCCTCCAAAAAACTCCGCCTTTCCAGCCTGCGGGCGGCATCAATCAGCACGGCCTCCATCATCAGGGCCGCACGGCCAGATGGGTCCGAGCGGATGGAACTGGCATCCAGGGCCCCGGCCACACAGCCATCGGGGCCATAAAATGGCACGGCGGAGCATGTCAGGTAGCGTAGCCCCGTACACCAGTGCTCATCACGGTGGACGGTCACCGGCTGGCCTTCCACCAGGCAGGTGCCAATTCCATTTGTTCCCGCCACAGATTCAGCCCAGTTGGCGCCAGGCCACAGGTGCCAGCGCCGGCACCCTTTTTCAAAAAGTGGCGCGCCACGACGGGCAACCACTATGCCCGCCGGGTCGGTCAGCAGCACATTGTAATCGAGTGTGGAAACAATGCCATGCAACCGGTCCAGTTCGGGGTCGGCTATTTTCATGGTGACACCCATATGCTCGCGCGCCTGCCGCAGTTCGGCCGCGCAGAGAATATCCGTGTTCAGTCTGCTGTCCGTGGCAATGCCATAATCCTCCGCGCACCGGCGCCATGATTTTCTGATCAGTGGAGGCAGGTTCGACCACAGGCCAGCGGATAACGTGATTGAGTTCATGTGCTCTCGCCTATCCACAAAAAAACATTCTGGCGTGTATTACGTTTCGGATCTGCGACACTTCGCCTCCGCTGCGCTCAAATACGCGTGAGAGGATTTTTGTGTTGGCTTATACCTGCCCGCATATCACCCCATAACTGAGTGCATACCCACTTCGCACCATAATTTTTTGCCGTGCGGGATGGGGCGGAAACATTCCGTTGTATTTTCCAACCCATACGGCGCAAAAGCCCGGGGGCAGACATGCAGATCGCACACGATATACTTCTGCGTTCCTACCGTTCCATGCGGACAATCCGCGATTTTGAGGAACGCCTTCACGTTGAATTCGCCACCGGAGACATTCCGGGGTTTGTTCACCTTTACTGTGGTGAGGAGGCATCCGGCGTTGGTGTCTGCGCGCACCTGACAGATACGGACACCATCGCCAGCACACATCGCGGTCATGGCCACTGCATTGCCAAGGGCGTTGGCGTGGATGGCATGATGGCCGAAATTTACGGGCGCAAGACCGGGGTCTGTCACGGCAAGGGGGGGTCCATGCATATTGCGGACCTCTCCTTGGGCATGCTGGGGGCCAACGGCATTGTCGGAGGTGGGCCGCCACTCATCTGCGGCGCGGCACTCTCTCACAAAGTGCTCAAGGATGGCGGTGTTGCCGTGGCGTTTTATGGTGATGGCGCCTCAAACGAAGGCACAACGCTGGAAAGCCTCAATCTGGCCATGGTCTGGAAGCTCCCCGCCGTGTTTGTTTGCGAGGACAACGGTTATGGCGAGGCAACAGGTGCGGCCTATGCCTGCGCAGGCACGCAAAAAGCCCGCGCGGCAGGCTTTGGCATGCCCTATCTCGAATGTGACGGCACGGATTTTTTTGCTGTCTACGAAGCTGCTGGCCAGGCCATTGCCCATGCGCGGGCTGGCAATGGGCCGGTGATGCTGCATGTGCATCTGGCGCGCTGGTACGGTCACTTTGAAGGGGACGCCATGACCTACCGGGCCAATGGTGAAGTGGCCGAGCAAAGAGCCAGGCATGATTGCCTTAAAAACTTCAGGCAGAGCGTTACGGAAACAAGCCTGCTTGAGCCCACTGCGCTGGATGACATTGACGCAAGCGTAAAAGACGAAATTGAAGCCGCCGTGAAGGCCGCCAAAAATGCGCCACTGCCCGAACCAGCAGACCTGGAAGCAGACGTTTACGTCTCTTACTGAGCCGACCGCATAACGGAGAGTAATCATGTCTAAAAAAAGCTTCCGTCAGGCTATTAACGAAGCCCTGCGGCAGGAAATGCTGCGTGACCCGCGCGTTGTTCTTATCGGGGAAGATATTGCAGGCGGGCAGGGGGGCACGTCTGGCGTCGTGGATGCATGGGGTGGCGTTCTGGGTGTGACCAAAGGGTTATATACCGAGTTTGGCCCCGACCGCGTGTTCGATACCCCCATTTCCGAAGCCTCCTACATTGGGGCCGCGGTGGGAGCCGCCGCCACTGGCCTGCGCCCGGTCGCGGAACTGATGTTTGTGGACTTCGTGGGCTGCTGCCTGGACCAGATCATGAATCAGGCCGCCAAATTCCGCTATATGTTCGGGGGCAAGGCGCGCACGCCCCTGGTGATCCGGGCCATGTATGGCGCGGGCTTTAACGCGGCCGCGCAGCACAGCCAGGCGCTTTACCCGCTTTTTACCCATATTCCGGGGCTCAAGGTTGTCATTCCGTCCTCCCCCTACGAGGCAAAGGGCCTGCTGATCGAGGCGATAAGGGATGATGATCCCGTGATCTTCCTTGAAAACAAGGTGATGTATGATGACGAGGAGGAAGTGCCTGATGAGCCATATGCCATCCCGTTTGGCGAGGCCAACCTGACGCGTGAGGGTGATGACGTAACCATTGTGGCGTTCGGCCGCATGGTCAACTTTGCCAACGAAGCAGCCGACAGGCTGGAAAAAGACGGCATAAGCTGCACGGTCGTGGACCCGCGCACCACGTCCCCGCTTGATAGCGCCACCATACTGGAATGTGTGGAAGACACCGGACGCCTGGTGATTGTCGATGAGTCCAGCCCACGCTGCAACATGGCGACAGATGTGGCCGCACTGGTGGCAGAGGACGCATTTGATGCCCTCAAGGCCCCGATCCGCAGGGTTGGACCGCCCCACACGCCGGTCCCCTTTGCGACCGTTCTGGAAAAACTGTACCTGCCTGATGCCGCCCGGATTGAATCCGCTGTCCGCTCCGTCATGGCCTACAAAAAAACAAAACAGGAGGCCTGAACAATGACAGACCTTATCACACCCATAACAATGCCCAAGTTCGGTCTGGCCATGACCGAAGGTAAAATCGCGGGCTGGAACATCCCCTCGGGCACGCATGTGGATGCAGGGCAGGAAATTGCGGACATAGAAACCACAAAAATCACCAATGGCTATGAAAGCCCGGCTTCAGGCACATTACGCCGCCAGATTGCAACGGAAGGTGAAACACTTCCGGTGGGCGCATTGTTGGGGGTGCTGGCCGAACCTGCGGTCAGCGATGCGGATATTGATGCCTTCATCGCCAGGTTTCAGGCCGATTTTTCATCCGGCGGCGCGGCCACCACACAAACCGATCAGGCGGAGCCCACTCTGGTCAGCCTTGGGGAGTTGACACTCCGTGTGCAGGACGCCGGGCAGGGAACGGGTACCCCCATCGTGTTCATACACGGCTTTGGCGGAGACCTGAGCAACTGGATGCTCAACCAGAATACCCTCTCAACCGGTCGGCGCACTGTGGCCTTTGACCTGCCCGGGCATGGTGGGTCGTCCAAAAACGTGGGGGACGGCAAGCCCGCGACCTTTGCCGCGACTGCCGCTGCCTTGCTGGACAAGCTGGATATCTCCCGTGCCCATGTTGTCGCTCACTCGCTTGGTGGGGCTATTGCACTGGAACTTGCCAAAACATTCCCACAAAAAGTGGCCTCTCTCTCCCTTATCGCTCCGGCGGGGTTAGGGCAGGGCATCAACATGGACTTTATCGAAGGCTTTATTTCCGCTGACCGGCGCAAAACCCTTGAGCCTGTTCTGGACTACCTAGTGCATGACAAAACCCTTATCTCTCGTAAAATGATTGAAGATATCATCCGCTTCAAACGTCTGGATGGCGCTGTAAAAGGCTTGCAGACAATTGCCCAAAGCTGCTTCCCCAATGGCAGGCAGGCTGATGATCTCCGGCCTGTTCTGGCCAGTTTTGCGGGCCCTGCGCAGGTTATATGGGGCGCGGACGACGAAATTCTGTCTCCCGATGATGCAAAGGGCCTCCCCGAGACCATCAAGGTTCTTATCCTGCCGGCTGCGGGCCACATGCCACAGTTGGAAAAAGCAGCGGACGTGAACGCGGCTCTTACAAAATTCATTGACTGATAAAGTCGGTTTTCATTCAGCATATCCCTTGCAGCGCTGATGTGTTGCAAGGGATTTTTTTGTTGAACGCGCTTTTCCTCCACCTGGAAGCGCTGGTTTCAACCTTGCAGAATACGAGTAATGGCTGGGTGTCATGCCGTGTTCGTCCCTGTCTCAAAAATGAAACAGTTTTTCAGGATTGGGAACACACTCCCGTGAACTCATGCGTAATATGACTAGAATATATTCATATATTTACGAGTTAATGACGCCAGATGTTCCTTGCAGGCCGCGCAACGTGACCGTTGCCCATGCGCCGCCACCATGATGGAGATATTTCATGCTGTTTGGCAAAAAGCCGGAACGGCTTATGCTGGTTCTGGGCCTGTGTGGGAGTTGCCTGCCTCTGCTTGGTCCGCACCAGTCCCACGCGGCGGACATAACTCTGGGGATTATTGGCCCGCATGAATATGACCTGCCGGTGGACTACAAGCCCTTTAACGTGCTGGTCCAGTACGGGGATGGCAACGCCGCAGGCAATAACTACAACAGCACTGGCCAGCGAGAAGCCGCCCACGGTGGCAGCCACACATGGGCCGGGCTGACCAAATACGTGCATTTTCGCACCTTTGACGCGCTCCCGCATGTTGGTTTTGCGTTTGAGGTGATACAATCGGAAAGTTACACGCTGGCCGGTGGCACAAATTATGGTGGCCTGGGCGGCACTATTGTCGGGCCTGCCGCATGGTTCAAACCCAATGCGCATAGCACCCTCGGTTTTCAAACATTCATGCAAACACCCTCTGGCACGCGCAATAGTCTGGCGTCTGGTTACTGGGCCAACATATCCAGCATTATATTTGACTATGAATGGAAACATTTCAGTTTTGACGGTGATCTGGGGACTGTTACAGGCTCAACAAAGCACAAGACCAATGAGCACAGTTATTCGCCCGGCGTGGTTTTTTACAGTAATTTACGGTTCAGTTGGAAAGCGACAAAACTTGTAGAGCCCTTTTTTGCATTTGACTGGCAGAATGTCGGGGGAACATACGACCAGAGCGCACATTATGACCTGAACGATTCCAACAGCCGCGAAATTGCTCCTGGTCTGGGTGTAATGTTCAATATCAGCCGCACAGTCAGCTTTACAGCGCGCTATGCACATTCCATCGAGGGCAGGAATGTACCCGAAACCAACGCCTATTACGTCAAGTTTCTCTACTTATGGCCGTAATGCCGTCCTTCAATGCCGCAAAGGGCTGCTACGGGGAAGAACATATTTACAAAACGAGTGTGTCATACAGTAATTTAAAGTTGAGCACGAGAATCAGGCCCGCAACAAGCCAGGAAAAAACAGCAAGTGGCCTGGAGATCACAAAACCGCCCATGAGTTTGCGGTCAGAAACAAAAAGAACCAGAGGAATAACCGCAAATGGCAACTGCATGGACAGCACGACCTGGCTGGCCATCAGAAGCTGGCCAACACTTGCATTACCATAAAAGACGGTCCCGATAACAACGGGGATTATGGCCAGCCCACGGGTTAGCAGCCGCCGCGCCCAATGCGGCAGCCGCAGGTGTAAAAATCCTTCCATGACAATCTGCCCGGCCAGGGTGCCCGTAATGGTTGAATTCGTACCCGCAGCCAACAGGGCCAGGCCAAACAGCGTGGAGGCCATGCCCAACCCCAGCAGGGGGGAAAGAAGATGGTAGGCGTCCTGAATTTCCGCAACATCCTGGTGCCCGGTTGTATGGAAGGCCGCCGCCGCCACAATAAGAATGGCCGCATTGATAAACAGGGCGAGCATGAGCGCTATTGTGCTGTCCCATGTTGCCCAGCGTATTGCCTCTTTCCGGCCGCGTTCCGTTCGTTCGTACGCCCGGCTTTGTACAATGGATGAATGAAGGTACAGGTTATGGGGCATAACAGTCGCCCCGATAATGCCAATAGCAATATAGAGCATCTGGGCATTGGTCAGTATGTCCATCGAGGGTTTCAAACCAGCAAGAACAGCCGCCAGGGGAGGGGCCGCAGCAATAAGCTGCACCGCAAAACAGAGCGCGATAATGCTTAAAAGCCCTATGATGAAGGCTTCCAGATACCGAAACCCACGGTTCATGAGGAACAGAACCAGCAAGGCGTCCAGGCTGGAAATCAGGGTCCCTGCCAGCAATGGAATATGGAACAGCAACTGCAATGCAATGGCGGTGCCAATAACTTCCGCCAGGTCGCATGCGATAATGGCCAGTTCGCAGGCCAGCCAGAGCAGAATATTCAGCACAGGATGAAAACGCTGCCTGCAGGCCTGCGCCAGGTCCAGCCCCGTGGCTATGCCCAGACGGGCGGAAAGGGCCTGCAATAAAACCGCCATGAAATTGGACAACAGAATAACAAAGAGCAGCGTATAGCCAAAGCGCGCCCCTCCCTGCAGGTCTGTCGCCCAGTTACCGGGGTCCATATACCCGACAGACACCATATAACCCGGACCGACATAACTTAAAAACCGTCGTATCCAATGGGTATCATCCCGAGGCACCCCGATACTGGCAAATGCTTCTGGCAGGGAATTCCGGTGCCCGGCATGGTCGGGCTCAAATGTAGAGGGGCGCATTATGTTTTGCATCCAGGCCACCCTGCGCGCAGGCCACGGACTATGGTCTGCCCAGCCGGGCCATACGTGGTGGCACGAATAAGTACTTTATTGGTCCTCATTCATGGAATGTGGCAACAGATGCGTCATTGGGCAAGCCCCAAACAGTATGCCCGTGCACAGAAAATCATGCAGGCTTCGCACCAGTTTGTTGGCTCCATCGCCCCCGCACGATAGACTGACACCGTGCAGGCACGCTCTACCCATTATAGGCACCCAAGGCAGCCCATGACCGTACACCCCCTTGTCCTTTTCCCGGACCCGCGTTTAAGGCGCGTTGCAGAGCCGGCAGTCCTGTTTGACAACGCATTGCGCACCCTTGCCACCGACCTGCTGGACACGCTGCGCGCCGCCCCGGGCATAGGTATTACGGCCCCCCATATCGGGGTCGGCCTGCGCGTTGTTGTTCTGGACCTTCCCGCAGGCCATACCCCGCAGGTTTACATTAATCCCCACATTCTCTGGCAATCGGAGACCACGGAGCAGAACGAGGAGGGCAGTATTTCCATGCCGGGAATTTCAGCGTCCGTGACGCGCCCGAGCACGATCAAATTCCGGTATACTGATCTTAATGGGCATGGGCACGATGATGAGGCGACAGGCCTGCGTGCGGTTTGCCTCCAACATGAAATCGACCAGCTCGATGGTGTGTTCTGGCTGCAAAGGCTCTCCAGCCTCAGGCGCAGCCGCCTCATGGCGCGCTACAAAAAGATGGAGCGGGGCTGAGCGGGCAGCCCCTTAAGCCCATCAAGCAGAGGCTTCAGAACCTCATCATCGGGGCGCCAGCGCCCGACCGCGCTACGATAGATTGGCCGCCGGACCTGTGCGGCACTCGATGTTGTGACCAGACGCCGGGATTCGTAAAAACGCAGGCAGGATTCGTCCCATGGCAGGCCGCAATAGGCGATGATCCGCCGCGCACTGGCTTCCAGATCCTCGACAATATCCTCATAGCGAATATCAAGGATCGCACCTGCGGGCAAAACCTGCCGCCAATGCGCCATCTGCTCCTGATACTGGTGATGATAACGCCCGAGTTCCCCCAGATCGAAGGTAAAATCCAGACTGTCGAAAGGAATGGAGAAGCAGGAAAGGCAGGTATCAATCGGGTCGCGGATACTGTGGATAATCTGGGCGTTGGGCCATAATTGCCGGATTATTCCGATATGGAAAAAATTCCCCAGCAGTTTGTTGGAAATACGCGTGGGTGGATGCGCGCCTGTCCAGTCCTGCGCCAGCCCGTCCAGCCGTTGGAGATAGTCCTCGGCAATGGCATGCCGGTCGTGCCGGTCCATGCCCGCCAGTGAATTGCCCGCCTTCCAGTCTGGAAACCGCTTGGCAGCATCCTGCAAGGTCTCGGTCAGGACACTGACTTCGCCAGCACCATAAACCTGGGGATGGCTGGCCAAGATCTGTTCGACCAGAGTTGACCCGGACCTGGGCATGCCGACGATAAAGACCGGGCGGGGCGAGGGGTGGCCTGTTGCGGCGGTTTCCGCAATGATTTCTGCCGTAAAGCGCTCACGCACGGCCTTGGCGCCTCTGGCAATCTGCTCCTCGTTATAAGAGATACCCGCCCGGCGGAGCGCATTGGCTTTGAGAAGATGCTCGAACGCGACACGATGCTCTCCACTATCCGCCAGCGCCTTACCCAACGCGAAATGGAGCCTCATTCTGCCCTGTTCATCCAGCGTGTCCTCACGTCTGGCAAGAACCTTCATGGCGGCCAGCGCCGGATCGTTGGCTGTCAGTGTTGAGAGGCGGGCCAGCCCCAGATAATAGTTGGGCTCATCCGGTGCGTTAGCAATTGCCTGGCGCAGATGCGCCGCCGCCGCATTGATGTCCCCCAGTTCTTGCAAAACCAGGGACAGCATCGCATGGATCCGTTCATCCCTGGGCTGGAGCGCGCAGGCCTGTTCCAGATGATCCCGGGCCTGCACGTGGCGTCCGGCCTTGCGCAGCAGCATGGCTGTACCCGCGTGAATGGCATACAGGCTCGGGTCATGTTCCAGAACGGCACGATAGCAGGCAATCGCTTCATCCAGATTATTGCCTTCAACCAGCATCTGCACCAGATTGCGCGCTGTTTCCGTACTGGTCGGCTCATGCGTCAGGGCCGAGCGGAAAAACGCCATGGCCTCATCGTTCCGCCCGATGGACCATAATGCCTTGCCCATGCCATTAAGCGCGGACATGTCGTACGCATCGACCGCCAGAACAGCGCGATGGCGCGCCATTTCCTCCGTGACGGAGTCAAGCGCCAGGATTGTCCGATATTGCTTGATTGTATTCTGGCCATGGCCATGCGTTGCCAAAGCCTGCGCCATGCCCATGTCTGCGGAGCGGGTCATGTCCTGCTGAGCCGTATTGTCCCCAGGCCGCGTGTTGCTGTTGGCTTTTTGCATGCCCGCACCGTAGTGGTGAAAACCGTCTGACCTGTCAATTCCGTCCGCTCCCCACATATGGGCCACACTGATGTCATTTGGGGTGGAGGTCGACTTTTTTATCTTTTAACAGGCCGCACGGCGGCTATGCGGTCGTGTCAATCCGGCGCAACGCAGGCAAAGCTTGAAGCCTCATCCTGATCGCCATGCCCATCATACCGGGCAACTTCGGGCCATGCGCAAAGTGGCCTGCTCCGAATGACTTTTCCACCCTGAACCCGGGAGGCCACAACCCTGTCTGGAGCCTGGCCGCGCACAACCCAATTATCAATTGCCCCCAGTTTGCTGAACGTGTCACACCCCGCTCCACCATAGCAGTGCCCCATTCCGGGGATTTCCATAAGGCGTGCATCGTTCTGCTCCAAAGGCGTGGCGTGCCGCATGAGCGCCTGGTAATACCCGGCCAATTCCTGCGGATTATGCCCGTCATTCCAGCCAATATACAGCAAGAGCCTGCCCCCACGCGCAAAAAATGGCTCCAGATTATCCCCAACATGCAGCAATGGACCAAGCCTGCTGGTTGCAAGAGCAATGTCTGCCTGCCAGTTCAGGGTCGTCCAATCCCACGCAGGGTTCTGGAACGCGGCGTATTTGAAAAGATCAAGTGCCACGGGAAAGGCTTTCCCATCAGCTGAAAATCCCTCTTCGCTCCCTCTGGCAGGCCCAGGGAAAATCACCTTGCCCGTAGCAGGGTCAACCGGACCGCGGTAAATCTGCGCCACCGCCTTGACCTCATTGGCCGTCAGGCACTCCGTGGTGTCCTGCCCCGTGCACAGGAGTTGCCCAGGCTCAAAGCGGCACTGCTCCGGCTCCTCCAGAAAACCCTGTTTTTTCCCGACAGAAGACGCGCAAGCGTTCATGACCGCCTTGTGCAGAAGCAGGAACTTCTCCCGCGTTACCCGCAGGGCAGGATCATGATAACTCATCCATCCCGCCCAAAGCTGCTCCGCGTTAAAATTGACAATTGGGTTGGGGGGCGCACCGGCAACAATCCCGTCATAATCCTCGGGGTAGCGTTTGGCTTCGATCAGCCCTTCCAGCCCCCCAAGCGAACATCCGATCCAGTAGGCATGGGATGCATCCCTCCCATAGACCTGCCGGACAACCCGCTTTGCCAGCACCGTCATCAGGTGGTCGGCCCTATAGGCGTAATCGACAAGTTTTTCTGGGTGCCCCATCGTAAAGCGCCCACCCTGGCCGTCCGGTGTGGCGCCATCATGGCCCGTATCCGTGCTGGCAACGGCATAGCCCTCGCCAATCCCCGTCACCATTGCGTCATACATGATCCAACCCGCCCACCCGAAATTGCCAATCCCGAGCAGCTTGCCATTCCAGTTGTGGAGCGGCAGCCATATTTCCGTATGGATGATTGAATCTGAAGACGGACGCATTGTTACGCCAACACGGCAGAATTCTGGATTGCTTTTCTGGACCGGGCGTCCGGCAAGGTTCATGCCCGGTGCCGTCATGATCCGGCTCAACTGCGTCTGGGGGCTATGCCACTGTCCAGCCCCTACGGTTTCAACCATGGTAAAGGTCGTATCAGGGGAAGCAAGGGCCTGCACCAGATCCTTACAACCCGCAGCGTGCGCCTGTGCGGGCAGGAAAAGTGGCGCAGCAGGCAGAAGGCACAGCGCCGGTGCCATTTTCGCCAAAAGCCGAAAGCGCGTCAGCGCACCGCAAAGACGGCGGTAGGGCAAAATTTTTCGGGGAATTCCCGGTATTCTTTTTCGTGTCCCTGTCATGCCAGTCACTGTCACCCTTGCCTCCCAGAATGAGCCTGTCGCCTGAACGGCATGAAAGAGGCTGTCTGCCATGACCCACCCGTTCGGCCTTACAATGCTGTCGCCATCCACCTCTACCGTATCAGGTTTTTACCCACGTCACGCGGTGGCGTCGACCGGGAGGGACAATCGTGCATTGGGCAACCCCGGACTATGGTCCAGGATACCCAGGCCCTGCCAGCACACCAGGGCGCACCATACAGGGCAACAAACCGCTGTTTTCTGCGGGGAATGTCAACAGGCTTGATTTATTTTCAGGGGGGGGAGTGGAGGTCCGGGCGGGAATCGAACCCACATACGCGGATTTGCAGTCCGCTACATAACCATTCTGCCACCGGACCGTGCACGGTCGCTATATCTCTCCGGACGAACCCGCGGTCAAGCGGTTAACCTTCAGTCTTTTCTCCGCGCGGATATTTTTTGTTGCCGGGGTATGAGCTTATCAGACATTACGATCCCGGACCTCCGGGTCGAAGTTACGTTCCCAAAGGCGTGCGGTGCCGATCTGGTCGTGCGTTGTCGGCTGAAGCTGGGGATTCGTCAGATACGCTGCAGCC
>CALCDN010000031.1 GCA_937900755.1 uncultured Acetobacter sp.
ATACGAGATCGCTCAGTGTCTCGTGGGCTCGGAGATGTGTATAAGAGACAGTGACTACGGTATGTAGGTAACAGGTTAGAATGTCTGTCATGTTAGATTTTAAGGTCGGTGTATGAAGTGTCTCTTGATCGGAAGCAGTTTTAGTGCTGTGCCCATGCTGCTTGACCTCAAGCAACGGGGCGCCCAGGTTACTGTTATCGGCAAGTACAAAGGTGATCCCTGTCATCTGTACGCAGACTATTCTGTTTTTGAGGATTATTCAGACCCGGAAGTTTTATTGAAAATCTGTCAGGAGCATAGTTTTGACTATATTGTGCCCACCTGTAACGATTATTCATATGTTGCTGCGTCTTATGTGGCGGAGCAGATGGGGCTGCCAGGTTTTGATTTCCCCCTAACCACTGCTATCTTGCATACCAAGGATGATTTTCGCCGTTTTTGTCTGGGAATCGGCGTTCGGGTGCCTAAAATTTACGGAGAGGTGAGTGAAATCCATCAAACCCTGTTTGAAGATATTCAGGGGAGTGTTCTTGTAAAGCCTGTTGACAGTTTTAGCGGGCGTGGTGTGCAGCGTGTTTATGGCGCGCAGGAACTGCCAGCGGCAATTCAGGCGGCATTTTCCATGTCGCGTAATAAAAGAGCAGTTGTAGAAGAATTTGTTGATGGCGCTTTGCATAGCCATACGGCATTTATTATCAATGGGCAGGTTATCTGGCACGATTTTGTTGATGAATTCTGCGAAATTTATCCCTATCAGGTGGACCGGTCTTCCTATCCGTCCTGTCTGTCCGCAGTCATGCGCGGCGTTGTGCACGAGAGCATAAAAAAAATTATTGCCGCACTTAATCTGTGTAATGGATTGCTACATACACAGTTTATTGCTTCTGACCGAGAATTCTGGATCATCGAATGCATGCGTCGCTGCCCGGGCGATTTTTATGGGTACCATTTTAAATATGCATTTGGTTATGATTACATGCAGCAATATGTGGCATCTTTTGTTGGGGCTTGTCCTCAGCCACCCGCACCGGGGGGCGTGGTCCAGCCTATAGAGCGGCGGGTTATTTCAGTCGATCAGCAGCACATATTTTTTGGGATTGCCCTCAATACAGACAGTAGGCAGTCGATTTTCGTGCCTCTGAAAGAAAGTGGTAACCGGATAGAAGCTGCTCCGTTTGATAAGGCCGGTATTCTCTTCTTGTTGGGGCGGTCAGACGGAAGCATTACGGCGGAAGCGCCTGCTTCACGTATTATCAGTTATGATTGACACATGCCGCGTGGCCAACAAACCTTGCCTATATCAGGCGTTAACATTCCAGGCATGGAACTCAATAGTATGATCATTAAAGATGTTGTGTCTGTCTGGAGCGAGGACAAGGTCAAAAAGGCCCAAAAGCTTTGTGCTGACTTTTTGTCAGCCCCATCATCCAGACGCTTCATATTTGGCCGTAATGTCTATGCATCGGCTGTTGTATCCCAACTGGATGTGGCAGCCTTTGTGGATGATTTTACCCCTGACCGTGAGGATCGGGGTATTCCCGTTATCCGTTCGGACGAACTGCCCGCTGATGCCATTGTCCTTGCCGTTTCTGGTGGGCGTCCGTTAACGGTCCGTAAGCAGCTTGCGGAGCGGGGTCTTGCCCATCTGGACTATTTTACACTCCTCCAATGGGGTAACCTGTCCCTACCAGAGGCCGTGTTCAATGAAGGCTTCCGTGAGCTTTATGATACTAACCATGAGCAGATTGCATGGTTGGACGCGTTGATGGCGGATGATGAATCGCGTGAAACGCTGCATAGGCTGCTGGCTTTCCGTTATAGCTACGATCTGGATTGCCTGAACGGTTTTGCCGAGCGGCAGACCGAACAGTATTTTGAACCATTCCTGAACCTGCGGGCGGGCAAGCCGGTCTTTGTGGATGTTGGCGGGTTTGATGGTTTTACCGCCGAGGAATTCATCAGGCGGTCGCCCGACTATAAGGCCGTGTATGTTTTTGAACCTGAAGTCGGCAATTATGAAAAATGTCGTAAAAGGCTTGCGCAGTATCGTGATATTCACCTGCTACCCTACGGCGCAGGTGCCAAAAACGAAACTCTACGCTTTTCTTCCGCGGGGTCTGCTTCCAGCGTTTGCGAAAATGGTGAAGCAGAAATTCTCATTCGTCGGATTGATGATGTGGTGGATGATCAGCCAACATTCATCAAAATGGACATCGAAGGTGTTGAACTCGCGGCCCTTGAGGGGGCGCGCCGGTCTATTTCGGAGCATAGTCCTGCTTTGGCGATTTGTGTCTATCATCGTCCCAGCGACTTTTGGACCGTGCCTCGTCTCGTGCTTTCCATGATGCCGGATTATGCCATATATTTAAGGCATTATACCGAATCAATTTATGAGACCGTTATGTATTTCGTGCCCCGATAAACAATGAATATGGATAAAGTCCATGTCAGTCGATGACTGTATGCTGGTTGACCTTCCCAAGATTACCGATCAACGCGGTAATCTGACCTTTATTGAACGGGGGAAGGGAGTAATGTTTGATATCCGTCGTGTGTACTACCTGTACGATATTCCTAGTGGCGTGAGCCGCGGGGGACATGGCCATAAAAAATTATCGCAGCTCATGATCGCAACATCGGGAAGTTTTGACGTGCTTCTTGATGATGGGCGTAAACAACGGACTGTCCACCTTAACCGTCCGTTTCAGGGATTATATATATGTCCGATGATCTGGCGGGAACTGGACAATTTTTCATCCGGTTCCATCTGTCTGGTACTGGCTTCCGATATGTATGATGAATCCGATTATTACAGAAATTACAGCGAGTTTTGTAAAGCAGCCGAGGTATCATAATGACCGTTCCCTTTCTCAATGTTGAGGCAACGTACCAGGAACTCAAAGTCGATATAGATGCCGCTGTCGCTCGTGTTCTGGCAAGTGGGTGGTACATTCATGGGCCAGAAGTCGAAGCGTTCGAGGCCGAGTTTGCGGCCTATTGCGGCGTAAGCCATGCAGTCGGCACGGCGAATGGGCTGGATGCACTTGTTCTTGCCCTTCGTGCGATGGGTATTGGTCCGGGGGACGAGGTTCTGGTGCCGTCCAATACCTTTATTGCTACGTGGCTTGCGGTTACACAGGTTGGTGCTACGCCCATAGCGGTTGAACCGGACCCGGCGACCTATAATATGGACCCGACGCGTCTTGCAGCGGCATGGACACCACGTTGCAAGGCCATCATCCCCGTTCATCTTTATGGGCAACCTGCGAACCTGGCGCCTATTGCCGCATTTGCGCGGGAAAAAGGGCTTGCACTTATTGAAGATGCGGCTCAGGCGCATGGTGCGCGGTACCAAGGGCAAAGAATTGGTGCGTATAGCGATATGGCCTGCTGGAGTTTTTACCCCGGCAAGAACCTTGGTGCGTTTGGTGATGGCGGGGCCGTAACAACCAACAATCTGGAGTTGGCAGATAAGGTGCGGGTGTTGGGTAATTATGGGGCTCGCATTAAATATCACCACGAAGCACTCGGCGTGAACAGCCGTCTGGACCCGGTGCAGGCGGCTGTGCTCCGGGTCAAGCTCCAGCATCTGGACGCATGGAATGACCGGCGGCGGCAGATTGCCGCGCGTTATATCGAGGCGTTCAGGAGCACGGACCTGGGCTTGCCATTTGCGCCGGACTGGGCAGAGCCCGTATGGCACCTGTTTGTCGTGCGTTCACAGAATCGGGCACGGTTGCAGAATAACCTGGCCAAAGAGGGTGTAACCGCGTTGATTCATTACCCGATTGCCCCGTTCATGCAGCCGGCCTACCAGAACAGCGGGCAGGTTTTTCCTGCTCAGCCCATAGCGGTAGAGCTTGCGCGGGACGTGTTGAGCCTGCCCATTGGTCCCCACTTGCAACCGGTTGAACAGGAGCGTGTGATTGCTGCTGTTTGCAAGTACGCTTAACGACGTTTTTTGAATTGCGTCTGCAACATACTCTGAAGGGGCTTGCAATGCAGTGTAAACTGCGATTTCTCATCTCGGGACCCGGGCTTATCGGTAAGCAGCATGCACGCCTGATTGAGCAGCGTGATGATTGCGAACTGGTAGCCATTGTTGCCCCCGATGATGCCGGGAACAGGGAATTTGCCGCAGCGCACTCAGCGCGATTTTATACCAGCCTGACCGATGCGCTGTCTGCGGAGACCATTGATGCCTGTATTATCAGTTCCCCCAATGCATTCCATTATGAGCAGGCTGCAACCTGCCTTGATTGTGGTATTCCATGCTTGGTGGAAAAGCCGGTAACCGATAGTTTGGAAACGGCGGAGGCTCTGGTTACACTGGTAGAACAGTCTGGTGTGCCCCTGCTTGTAGGGCATCATAGAAGATACAGCTTCCTTTTGGGCAAGGCTCTGGGATTCCTGCACTCCGAGCGGTTTGGCCGTCTGGTTGCGTTGCAAGGTTCAGCCCTGTTTTACAAGCCAGCATCTTATTTTGTAGACGGGCCTTGGCGGGCCGTGCCCGGTGGTGGCCCCATACTGATCAACCTGATCCATGAAGTGGATCTGATGCGGCAGTTCGGCGGTGAAATTGCGACAGTGCAGGCTCTGGCGGGCCACGATATCAGAAATTTTGAGGTTGAAGATACCGTTTCAATCGCTATCAAGTTTCGTAACGGTGCGCTGGGTAGTTTTCTGCTGTCTGATATTGCGGCCAGTTCAAAAAGCTGGGAAATGACCAGTGGAGAAAACCCAGCGTACCCACATTTTCCAGACGAGACATGCTATCATTTTGCCGGAACAAACGGTTCTCTTGATTTCCCAAGCATGCAGGCCAAAACATACGGAGCCGAAGCCCAGCGTTCGTGGTGGAAACCGTTCGAGCAGTTTTCTCTCACGTTTGAACGGCGCGATCCGTTGACAGAGCAACTGGATCATTTTGTGAATGTTATTCGTCATGCCGAGAAGCCGCGGGTTACTGCAGAAGACGGTTACCGCAATATGCTGGTGATTGAAGCTATCAGGCGTTCCATAGAAAAGCGCGTGGCTGTCGACCTGTAATCCAACCAGATCATAGTCGCTTTTATGTAAAGTGTTCTCATGGGGTATGGCTTGCTCATGACCCATGTATTGTCTTTTGTTTTATTTCTGTCGCGTGGGGCTTTCAGGCTAAAATCGGTTTAGTAATGCGGGGAATATGGAGCATGCAGCATAAACACGTGGGATAAGCGAAGTCTGCGGGTTGGAGAGAGCCTGCCGAATAAGGCGGGTATTGCCACGTCTTCGCGCGTATCGAAGTGTGGCACATTCCGTCCGCCATAGAAGTTTTTTGCCGTAAGTGGAGCCAAAAAGCTGCTTTGCCGTGTTTCTGGCTTTTTGTATATCGGAAAATGTTTCAAAAATTATACTATCCCATCTGAAGTTTTTCCAATATTTTTGTGGAATATATTTAGCAACAACTTCTGCAATAAGTTGGAACTGGCGAATAGCCGCGCGGTGGATGTTGTCGGGATGTAAGCGATAGAGCCACAGGCTGTTTTCATCAAAATGGAAAGAATGGTGGGTGGCAGCAAGGTACTTGAATAAACGGATGATAAAAGCGTAGTCATCAGCTTTTAATGTTGTGTCAAAACCATCAATATCTTCTATAATGCTTCGCCTTATGACCATGCCCTGAAGAAAAATACGAGAAACAGAGCAATACAGGTGTCCTTGCAAAACACGCTCAGAATCATGGCTTCTTAGGGTAGCAAGGAAACCGGGTGTGTAAAGGGAGGGGACTGGCTGCGATGGATCCTCTGTTAAGAAAAGCAGACGTGGCAGGACTAGGGCAAGATGTGGGTTGGCGTTGAGCATCTGCACTGTTTTTGCAAGGGGAAAACTTGGTCCCAGCAGATCATCTCCGGACATGAACAGCACGTATTCTCCGTGCGATTCATCAAGAAGACGCTGGCTGTTTGCCGCTGTCAGGCCACCGCTATTGGGTTGTGTAAGCAGGGTAATGCGACCATTGCTCTGCGCAAGCTCTGTGACAATAAGTGGTGTATTGTCTGTTGATCCGTCATCTAAAACCCATATATGCATGGGTTGAAAATTACAACTCAATAAACTCATGAGGCAGTTGTAAATATACTTCTCATGATTATAAGTTAAAACAATACATGATACGGATATTTTTTCATTTTTCATTTATTGTGTACCTGTTTTATATCTATATATATTGCGATATGCTCTTGTATTTGCGGTGTCTGGCGAGCGGAATATAGACACCGCAAGAGAGTATATGTTAATGGGAAATTACAACATACCTCGTTCATTTAAATTGGGATATCATTTATGCAAAAACTCATCATTCATGTTGGGACGCCTAAGACGGGTACAAGCACATTGCAGCGGATGTTTTTTGATAAATCGGACGATCAGTTGGAACGGAAACGTATTCTTTATCCGATCCATAACCATAGCGGAGGTTGTGGTAAGGGTCGTGTGGCTAATGCGTCCATATTGCAACCTGAATATTACAATGTCGATGAGTTGGTCGAAAATTTTGAGCAGTGGTTTTCGATGGCAGATACAGTTTTTCTGTCTGAGGAAGTTCTGTTTTTAGACAATAATATGGAAAAAATTCAATATTTGCGCAATAATGATGTGCAAATTGTTATCATGGCATTTTTTAGGAACGCGGCTGAGTATTTATCATCACTCTGGATGGAATTTAACAGATTCGAAAACAGAAGAATTGTCTCTTCGTTGACTGATTTTATGAAAGGGCGGGAGTATTTAACGGGTATAGGCAACCTTATGTCTCTGGTTGCTTCAAACCCTGAGTATGTTTTTCATTTCTGTCCGTATCGACCGAAAAGGTTTGATAAAAACTCTGTCGTAGAGGCGCTGGAGATCATAGGCTCTGATCTGGATCCGAAGCAGTTTGAGAATTATAATGAATCCATGACGCGGCTTGAAGCTGATATACGGCAACTGGCAGTAACTAACCATTGGCAGTTTGGGTCCCATATCAACTCCGATGATATCAAAAAGATTGCCGCTGAAATCAAGAGTGGTGACCGCAGGCCTGTTATTGAAACACTGTCTGATGATATTATTGAACAAACCTGTCTTGAGCATGAGCCTTTTCTCGATTATCTGATGCGGGTAGATCCCAATAATAGAAACGTATCTTTTAAAGATATAAGGCCATCCTGTTTTGGAAAACAGCGTGATGCGTATCAGCCCATATCTTTGGATGAGTATGAAAAAATTAAAATGATGCTTCAGGATACAGTTCCCGAAGAATAATTTGGTCTTGCTATTTAAATAATTTTAAAATAGATCGTGGGATTTTTTTGGTAACGTGCTGCCTGATTTGCGGCTTGTTATCTCTTCATGGTTTTCTAAAGCACAACATAACCGGCCCACCCCGTAAATATGATAAAGTGAACTGGCGGGCATATGATCCACCGCTATTCTTCCATGGGCCGTATAGCGGTCAATCCACCCTCCTTGCAGAGAAGGAGGGGCGTATGTTGTAAAAAATACTTGCGTCAGGTTGTCCAAAAGAGTGGCTTCACTTTTGGCCTGCGGAGTGCTGCCCAGGTCCTGTTGGCGGTCAGCCAGAAGGCGCATGAGTTCAGTTTGGGGCCAGATACGGGTGCTGGTGGTTACCGGAGTGCCATTGTCAGTTATACTGTCAAACACTGCGGCCTGACTGGTACCATAGCGTAAGCCAGCTTGCAGCAGAGAGTCGCACAGGGTTTTCAGGTCGTGCTGGTCTGAGGTGTTCGCGGGGGCAAGGCGCATATAGTCCCGCAACAGCCATGACCATTCAAAAAGATGGCCCGGTTCCACCGTGTTTTGGCCAAAGGCGTGGAGGGGAGACCAGTCCGTTTTAAAAAGCTCCAGCAGCATGCCCGGATGTGTGGGCATAAATCGGGTTTGCGCCAGTGTCATCAGACCATGGGCGCGCTCAAGGTAAAAGCTGTCCGCCGTGACCTCAAACAGGGCCAGATAGGCTTCCAGCAGGTGCATGTGCGGGTTCTGGCGGCGCAGGATGTCCTGCGGTGGTGCGGTGTCCAGGTAGCCACCGTGGGGGGCGGCAAAAATCTGTTCGATTTCAAGCGTGGTCTGTCGGGCCACGGCAAGGAGCGTTGTGTCTTCGCTCAACCTGTATGCCCATGCATGGGCGTATAGAATGAACGCATGGGCATACAGGTCCCGCAGGGTGCTGGAAGGCTCGCCATCTGGCCCAAGGGCAAACACCCAGCCGGGTTGGCCATCGACCTGCCAGTAGCGTGCCCGTACGGTGTGCAGGCAGGTCAGCGCCTCGTGTGTTGCGTCAAACACACCGTCCAGTGCGGCCCGGCAGTAGGTGGCAATCTGGCGGGCCTGCACCATCAGGCGGAGGTGGGGCAGGGCAATGGGGGCGCCCTCCAGTGTCAGGCGCTCATGGTAAAGGTGGCGCGTGCGGTCGTAGCCGGTGGTGCTCCATAAGGGGAGGGCCAGCCGGGTCAGCCAGTCTTTCCACTCTGCCTGGGGTGTGGTGTGTGTCTTGTGGGGCATGGTTACACCTTGGGGGATAACATCCCGTCCGTTATGGCTGGCCTGTGGCTGGCAGGATCAGGCCTGATCCGGCTCGGCCATTTTGCGGACAAGGTTGCTGGTGGAACAGCCCGCAACGAGCGAGACAAGCTCCACACGCCCGCCTGCGGCCTTGACCACATTGCCCCCGATCACCGCATCTTCCGTGTAGTCCGCACCCTTGACCAGCACATCGGGCTGGAGCGCCGTAATCACGTCCAGCGGTGTGTCTTCGTCAAAAATGAGCACCATGTCCACTTCGCGCAACGCGCCAATAACCGTGGCCCGCGCAAGCTCGTCCTGCACGGGGCGGGTCGGGCCTTTAAGGCGGCGGACGGAGGCATCGCTGTTGATGGCCACAACCAGCTTGTCCCCCTTCTGGGCGGCGGCGCGCAAAAGGGACACGTGGCCCGGGTGCAGCAGGTCAAAGCAGCCATTGGTAAAGACAACGGAGGCTCCGTGCTGGTGCCATTTCTGCATAATGCCGCGGGCCTGCTCCAGCGTTGCCAGCACGCCTGCGTTGGGGATGTCCTTTTTCAGCGCCTGGCTCAGTTCGGTGTGTGATACGGCGGCCGTTCCCGGTTTGCCCACGGCAATGGAGGCGGCAACAGTTGCAATGACAACAGCGGTATCCAGGTCCTGCCCGGCAGAGAGCACGCCGCCAATGGTGGCCACCACCGTGTCCCCCGCACCGGACACGTCATATACTTCGGACTTGCGCGCGACCTCGTGCAGGATGTGGCCGTTGCGTTGCCACAGGCTCATGCCCTCTTCGGAGCGGGTGACCAGCACATCGCCCCCGAACTGGGCGGAGGCCGCGCGCGCGGCCTGCTCTATCTGGGATGTGCTGCGCAGTGGCAGGCCGGTTGCCGCCGCCATTTCCGCCCGGTTGGGGGTGACCAGGGTGGCCCCGGCATAGGCGGAAAAATCCTTGCGCTTGGGGTCCACGATCACGGGAATATCCCGTGCGCGGGCATGGTCGATAATGGCGCGCAGCACCCCATCGGACAGAACACCCTTGGCGTAGTCCGAGCAGATCAGCACATCGGCGCGTTCCACGGCGGCATGGGTGGCCGCGATCAGGCCGTTTTTGGTCGCGGGGGAAAAATCAATGATGGTTTCATCATCAATGCGTACAATCTGCTGGTTGCCGCTGACCACACGGGTTTTGCAAATGGTGGACCAGCCGGGCTCGGCCACAAGGTCCAGCACATCAATGCCCGGCCATTTGCCAAGGGCGTGGCGCAGGGTGTTCGCCGCCTCGTCCGCGCCCACAACCCCGATCAGGCTGACCGAGCACCCAAGGGCTGCGGCATTGACCGCCACATTGGCCGCCCCCCCCGGCGCCACGCTCTGGCGGGACTTGAGCAGAACAGGCACGGGGGCCTCGGGCGAGATGCGCTCGACCGAGCCGAATATGTACTGGTCCAGCAGCAGGTCACCAACAACAACAACACGGCCAAATTCAAAAGTGTCGATCATGCAAGGCTCATACAGGCTGGGAAGTGGGGCGTGCGCCAGACCATGGGCTGGCTGCAAGGTATTCCAGAATGCGTATTATGCCCCATGCCGCGCGTGCAGGTAAGCGACATAATCCGCCACGCCGCAGGCCACGTCGCGCAGGGGCAGGGTGCAGTCAAGGGCGCGCAGGGCGCTCATGTCCGCCTGTGTAAAACACTGGTAGCGGCCACGCAGGCTATCGGGGAAGGGGGTATACTCCAGAACGCCCTGTTCCACCATCTGGGCGAGGGACAGGCGTGCCTGCCCGCGCAGGGCGTGTATGCTGTTGACCACGGCGCAGGCCACGTCATTGAACGGCTGGGCCTTGCCTGTGCCCAGGTTGAACACTCCGCTATGGCCGGGATTGTCAAAGAACCAGAGCTTGATGGCGACCAGATCGTCAATGAACATGAAGTCGCGCTTCTGTTCGCCTGCGGCACAGTGCCCATAGGCTCCAAACAGCCGGACCCGCCCTTCGGCCATGAACTGGTTGAAGTTATGGAACGCAACCGAGGCCATGCCGCCTTTGTGCTGCTCATGCGGGCCATACACGTTGAAGTAGCGGAACCCCGCGACCTGCGTGCTCCGTTCGGGCTGGGTGCGCCGGACAATCTGGTCGAACAGGAGTTTGGAATATCCATACACATTCAGCGGTTTTTCAAACGCCGGTTCGGGGCTGAAGGTGGTGGACGCGCCATAGGTGGCCGCACTGGAGGCATAAAGCAGGCGCGCGCCACTGTGGGTGGCGTAGGCGAGCAGTTTTTTGCTGGTTTCAAAGTTGTTGGCCATCATGTAGCGGCCGTCATGCACGGTGGTCGCCGAGCAGGCCCCTTCATGAAAAATCGCCTCGACCCGGCCATAACGGTCCTGGTGCAGGGTGTCATAAAACGTGGTCTTGTCCAGATAGTCGCTGATGTCCAGGTCAACCAGGTTAAGCGCCTTGTCCCCGTTGGTCAGGTTGTCGACTGCGATAATATCCGTAAACCCGCGCCGGTTGAGCCCGCGTATGATGTTGCTGCCAATAAATCCGGCGGCCCCGGTAACAATAATGCGGTGTGACATGGTGCTATCAGGACTTCATGCAATCGGTAAGGAACGGGGCAATACGGCGCACAGGGGGAGTATGGGGGTACATGACCTGGCAGGCAAATCGGGTGCGGGCAGTCTGGCCCGCCCGCGGCCTAGTCCGCGCCAAACAGGTCACGGGTAAACACCCGGTCGCGCACATCGGCCAGTTCTGGGTGCAGGCGATTGCTGACAATAACGGAGGCGCGGGCCTTGAACTCCTCCAGGTCACGCAGCACGCGCGAGCCAAAAAACTGGTCGTCCTTCATGGCGGGTTCATAGACGATGATCTCGATACCCTTGGCCTTGAGCCGCTTCATGATCCCCTGAATGGAGCTTTGCCGAAAATTGTCGGACGCCGTCTTCATGGCTAGCCGGTAAATGCCCACCACCTTGGGCTGCATGGCAAGAATACGGTCGGCCAGAAAATCCTTGCGGGTGCGGTTGGCATCCACGATGGCGCGGATCAGGTTCTGGGGGACCTGCATGTAGTTGGCCAGCAGTTGCTTGGTGTCCTTGGGCAGGCAGTAACCACCATAGCCAAAAGACGGGTTGTTGTAGTGCTGGCCTATGCGGGGGTCCATGCACACGCCCTCTATGATCTGGCGTGTGTCCAGGTCGCGGGCCAGTGCGTAGCTGTCCAGTTCGTTAAAGAACGCCACGCGCATGGCAAGGTAGGTGTTGGCGAACAGCTTTATGGCCTCGGCTTCCGTGGCGCCGGTAAACAGGAGCGGCACGTCCTTCCTGATCGCGCCTTCCACCATCAGCGCGGCAAACTGTTCGGCGCGCGCGCTGCGTTCGCCCACGATAATGCGCGAAGGGTGGAGGTTGTCGTACAGGGCGCGGCCTTCACGCAGGAATTCGGGGGAGAAAATGACCTGCCCGGTGCCCAGTTCCATGCGAACCTGATCCACAAACCCGACCGGAATGGTGGATTTGATCACGATCGTGGCGTCAGGGTTCATGGCGCTTACGCTGGCGATGACGTCCGTGACGGAGGACGTGTCAAAATAGTTTTCCTGCGCATCGTAATTGGTGGGGGTGGCGATGATGACAAAGCTGGCATCGCGGCTGGCCGCGGCAAGGTCGGTTGTGGCGGTCAGGGCGAGGGAGCGGTTGCGCAGGTAGTCCTCGATCTCGGTGTCAATAATGGGGGATTCCCGGTTGTTCACCTTGTTGACCCGGCCCGTGTCCACATCCACGGCCATGACCTCGTGGTGCTGGGCGAGCAGAATGGCGTTGGACAGGCCGACATAGCCCAGACCGACAACTGCAATTTTCATGACATCTCCCCACGCCCTGCGCGATCGGGTTTGTGTTGTCCCGCTTC
>CALCDN010000032.1 GCA_937900755.1 uncultured Acetobacter sp.
CCGGGGGACTTGCCGGGGGCGGGGGGCACATCAATCCACGGATTGGTCAAAAAGGTGTTGATGACCTTGCCCATGCGCGGGTCAAACCCGTCATACGCCTTTTGCACAATGGCCTTGGCCTCGTCCCAGGGAATTTTGCGGTCCTCGCAACCGGGCAGGGGCGCGTTGCGGTCCCAGTGCTCCAGCCTGTCCAGCCCCATCCACTTGGCCTTGAGGCTGTAATAGCGGTGGGACAGGCGGGGGTAGTCCGTGCGCACGGCGGAAACCAGCGCGTCCACCACGCCATCCTCAACCATGTTGGACAGGTTGCGCGAGGAGGTGGGGCGGGCAAAATGCCGCAACCCGTCGGATATGGACTTGTCCTTGGCCAGCGTGTTGGTAATGAGCGCGAACAGGCGGACATTGCCCTCGAACACAGCCCCCACGGCCTTGCCCGCGCGCTCGCGCACCGCGCGGTCCGTGTCGGACAGGCGGTTGAGCGCATCGCCCACCGGCATGGTCTGCCCGTCCACCGTCACGCGCAGGGCGGCTATGGTCTCATCAAACAGGCGGCACCACGCCTGCGCACCCGTTACGGATTTTTCCAGCAGCACCTTTTCCACGTCATCTCCCAACTGGTGCGGGCGGTACATGCGCACGTCGCGCAGGTAGGGCTGCCAGCGGGCCAATGCCGGGTCGGCCAGTCTGGCCTGGAGGTCGGCCTCGTCCAGCCGGTTGAGTTCCAGCCCGAAGAACAGGAGGTCGGCGGAAATATCGGTCAGCCGTTCGTTAATGGACTGGCTGAAGCGGCTGATGGACGCATCGGACGAATCCGCGGCAAACAGCAGCGAGGCAAAGGAGCCAGCACGGCCCAGTTTTTCCTCTATCTCTTCAAATTCGCTCAGGGCCTGCGCCAGTTGTCCGCCGCTCAGCTTACCCAGGCGACCCTGATACAGCGTGGCGAAACTTTTGGCCGCCGCCGTGGCCGCCGCCAGATCGGCCTCCAGCCTGGGGTCGTCCATGCCCGCGTACAGGGCCGACAGGTCCCAGCGTGGCAGGGTGGAACCCCCCTGATCGGAGGGAGAAGCAGGTCCGGCTTCCGCCGCCATAAGCGGAAGTGACAGCGAACGGGAAAAATGCGCGGTATGTTCCATGCCCCCACTCTACCGTGCAAATCCAGCCGAGGCGAGAGCCCTTGCATGCAAAGACAAAGCACCAGAACACCAAAACGGGCGGGAGCCATAAGCCCCCGCCCGTTTTGTGCGCTAACGTCCGATAGAGGCAGGCAGGTTCAGGCCGATTTGGCCTGCTCCGCGCCTTCCACGCTAAAGCCGATAATCCTGGCGTAGTCCTTGGGCACAATCTGCCAGAACTGGGGCAGAACCTCATCCCACTTGTGCAGGAGCATGGAGGCATAGGCCGAGCCTGTTTCCTCCACATGGCGCGCCACCAGCGCGCGCAGGCTTTCGGCCCATCTGGGGTCGCTCACCCGCGACCACAGCAGGGCTTCGGGGTTGATGCGCTTGGTAAAGCCACCCGTGCTGTCCAGCACAAAGGCCATGCCCCCGGTAAAGCCCGCGCCAAAGTTGTCGCCCACTTCGCCCAGCACCACAACGGTGCCGCCGGTCATGTATTCGCAACAGTTGGAGCCGCAGCCTTCGATAACCGCCGTAGCACCCGAGTTCCGCACCGCAAAGCGTTCACCCGCCTGCCCTGCCGCGTACAATTCGCCCGCCGTGGCACCATACAGCACCGTGTTGCCGATAATGGCGTTCTGGTTGGACACAAGCGTGGAGGAGGGTGACGGACGCACCGTAATGGTCGCCCCCGACAGGCCCTTGCCCACGTAGTCGTTGGCGTCTCCCAGCACTTCGAGCTTGAGCCCCTGCACCGCAAACGCCCCAAGGGACTGCCCGGCCGAGCCGCGCAGGCGCACGGTCAGGTGGCCCGGTGCGAGCGTTTTCATGCCGAACTGGCGCACGATGAGCGAGGAAATGCGCGTGCCAATGGCGCGCTGGGTGTTCTGCACGTTGTAGTGCAGCTGCATTTTCTCGCCATGGTCAAACAGTGGACGGGCATCGTTGATCATCTGCGCGTCCAGCGAATCTGGCACCTCGTTGCGGCCCTCCAGCGTGCAGTAGCGCGCATATGGCCCCGGGTCCGCCTGCGAGAGCAGGGAGTTCAGGTCCAGGTCGTCCAGATAATCCGCCCCGCGCGAGACCTGGCGCAGCAGGTCCGTGCGGCCAATGATCTCGTTGAGCGTGCGGAAGCCAAGGGAGGCCAGAATGTTACGCACATCCTCCGCAATGAACGAGAACAGGTTGATGACCTTCTCAGGCGTGCCTTCAAACTTGGCGCGCATGGCCGGGTCCTGCGAGCACACGCCAACAGGGCATGTGTTGGAGTGGCACTGGCGCACCATAATGCAGCCCATGGCCACAAGGCTTGCCGTGCCAATGCCAAACTCTTCGGCCCCCAGCATGGCCGCAATCACCACGTCCCGCCCGGTTTTGATGCCACCATCAGCGCGCAGGCGCACGCGGTGGCGCAGGCGGTTGAGCATGAGCACCTGATGCGTTTCCGCAAGACCCAGCTCCCACGGCAGACCCGCGTATTTGATGGAGCTGACCGGGCTTGCCCCCGTGCCACCAGAATGGCCGGAGATAAGAATGGCGTCGGCCTTGGCCTTGGCCACACCGGCGGCAATGGTGCCAATGCCCGAACGCGCCACCAGCTTGACGGTCACGCTGGCATCGGGGTTGATCTGCTTGAGGTCATAAATAAGCTGGGCCAGGTCCTCGATGGAATAAATATCGTGGTGCGGCGGGGGCGAAATCAGCGTAACCCCCGGCGTGGCATGGCGCAGCCTGGCAATAAGCTCGGTCACCTTGAAGCCGGGCAACTGCCCGCCCTCACCCGGCTTGGCACCCTGGGCCACCTTGATTTCCAGCTCGCGGCAGTCATTGAGGTACTGCGCGGTCACGCCAAAACGGCCCGATGCCACCTGCTTGATGGCGGAGGACGCGTTATCCCCGTTGGGGCGGGGTTTGGCGCGTGCGGGGTCTTCCCCCCCTTCACCGGAATCGGACTTGGCGCCAATGCGGTTCATGGCGATGGAGAGTGTTTCATGCGCTTCGGGGCTGAGGGCTCCGAGCGAGATGGCAGGCGAGATCAGGCGTTTACGCAACTGCGTAATGCTTTCCACCTCTTCCACCGGAATGGGCTTGCGCCCATCACGGAAATCGAGCAGGTCGCGCAGGGCCACGGGCGGCTGGGCGCGCACGGCATCGGCGTAACGCTGGTAGATGGTAAAGCTGTCGGTCGCCACGGCGGTCTGGAGCATATGGATCAGCCCGCCATCAAATGCGTGCTGCTCCCCGCTGCGGCGCAGTTTGTACAGCCCCCCCACCGGCAGGGTCAGGGCGGACGCCGAGCCCCATGCCTGCTCGTGGAAGCTGAGCGCGTTGCGGGCAATACCGGATAGGCCAATACCGGAAATGCGCGAGGGCATGCCGGGGAAGAATTCCGCCGTCAGGGCGCGTGACAGGCCCACCGCCTCGAAATTGCAGCCCCCGCGATAGGACGCCACAATGGAAATGCCCATTTTGGACATGATCTTGAGCAGGCCCTTGTCCACCGCCTTGCGGTAGCGCTCCATGCACTCGCGCAGGCTGCGGCTGCCAAACAGGCCCCGGCGATGGCGCTCGGCAATGCTTTCCTGCGCCAGGTACGGGTTAACCGTGGTGGCGCCCACGCCAATGGTTACGGCAATGGCATGCACGTCCAGTGCGGTGGATGTGCGCACGTTAAGCGATGTGAACGTACGCAAGGAGGTGCGCACCAGATGCGTGTGCACAGCCCCCGTGGCCAGGATCATGGGGATGGAGGCACGGTCGGTGGACTGGGCCTCATCGGTCAGGAACACATGCGTACAGCCACCGCGCACACTTTCCTCCGCCTCGCGGCGGATGCGGGCGATGGCTTCGCGCAGACCCGCCTCGCCATCCGCTGCGGGGAAGGTGCAGTCGATCACGCTGGCGGAGGCGCCACAGAAGCCACGCAGGGCCTCGTACTCGCCCGATGTCAGGACCGGGCTGGGCAGTTGCAGCATGTCGCACTGCTCGGCCGACTGGTCCAGAATGTTGCCAAGGTTGCCCAGGCGGGTGGCAAGGCTCATCACGCCCGCTTCACGCAGGCTGTCGATAGGCGGATTGGTCACCTGGCTGAACATCTGGCGGAAATAGTGCGACAGACCACGGTAACGCGGCGAAAGCACGGCCAGGGGGGTATCATCCCCCATGGAGCCAATGGCTTCGCTCGCGTCTTCCACCATGGGGTGGAGCAGGGTTTCCAGCTCTTCGAGCGTGGTGCCCACGGCCAGCTGGCGGCGGCGCAGTTCGTCACCTTTGTAATAGACAGGCTCGGTCACTTCGGAGCGGACAAGGTGGCCGATCTTCTGGGTGCGCTTGATCCAGTCCGAAAAATCCTGACGGGTGGACAGCACATCCAGCAGCGCGCTGTTGCCGTAAAGCCTGGCTTCGTCCAGGTCCACGCCAATCATCTCGCCCGGGCCAAGGCGCCCACGGCTGACAATGGCGTTTTCGGGCACGCGCACCATCCCGGTCTCGGAGCCTACAATCAGCAGGTTATCCGTGGTCACCGTGTAGCGCAGCGGGCGCAGGCCGGAGCGGTCCAGCCCGGCCACAACCCAGCGGCCATCGGTCGCGCACAGGGCGGCGGGGCCGTCCCACGGTTCCATAACCGCGTTGCAGTAGGTGAACATGTCGCGGTGCGCGGGCTTCATGGTCGCGTTGCCGCCCACACTGGCGGGGATCATCAGCGCCTTGGCCGCAGGCGCGTCCCGCCCGGCAAAGGTCAGCAGTTCAAACACGTTGTCCAGCGTTGCCGTATCCGACCCACCAGCCTGCACCAAAGGCTTGATGTCAGCCATCCACGGGTCAAGGTCAGGGTGGGACAGGCGCGTTTCGTGGCTTTTCATCCAGTTGATGTTGCCCGAAATGGTGTTGATTTCACCATTATGGGCAAGGCGGCGGAACGGCTGGGCCAGCTTCCATGTGGGGAAGGTGTTGGTGGAATAGCGCTGGTGGTAGATGGCAAACCGGCTGACAAAGCGTTCGTCCAGCAGGTCGGGGTAGAACTCGGTCAGGTGCTCGGCAAGGAACATGCCCTTGTAGATAAGCGAGCGGCAGGACAGCGAGCAGATATACAGGTCAACCTGTGCGGCAATAGCGGCTTTTTCTATCCGGCGGCGAATGACGTACAGGTCGCGCTCGAACGCCTCTTCCGTTTTGCCCGGCAGGTTGCGGATGAGAATCTGCTCGATTTCGGGGCGGGTCGCATTGGCTTTTTCACCAATGCAGGTGGTGTCGATCGGCACCTGCCGCCAGCCGTAAATGCCGTAGCCAAAGGCCAGGATCTGGGTTTCGATAATCTGGCGGCACTGTTCCTGCGCCACAAAATCGGTCTTGGGCAAAAACACCTGCCCCACGGCAATGGGGCCATCGCTGGGGCGGTCACCCGTGCTGGTAATGGCGTCCGCAAAGAATTCCTGCGGAATTTCAACGTGAATACCAGCACCATCGCCGGTCTTGCCGTCCGCATCCACCGCACCGCGGTGCCAGATGGCCTTGAGCGCTGCAATACCGGCTTCCACCACCTCGCGGCGGCGCTTGCCATCAAGGGCGGCCACAAGGCCCACACCGCACGAATCGCGCTCGTCCGCGGGGTCATACAGCCCGTCGAGGGCCTGCACGTTGGCGTCCCACGCCTTGAGAAACTCTTCACCGCTTTCAGCGGAAACAGTGTGCGAAAACTGTTCCATATCCATTATCCCTGCTCCGCCGTACGCGCCGTTGCATCGGCCCTGATCCACTCATGGATGCTCTGGGCGGCTTCCCGCCCGTCCTTGATCGCCCACACGACCAGACTGGCCCCACGCACAATATCGCCTGCCGCGAACACACCGGGCAGCGAGGTCATGAAGCTCTTCTGGTCCACCTTGAGCGTACCCCAGCGCGAGGCGGCCAGGGCGGGCTCGTCCCACAGTTGCGGCAGGGGTTCTGGGTCAAAGCCGAGAGCTGCGATCACCAGGTCGGCCTCCAGCGTGAAGGAGGAGCCTTCCAGCGGTTCCACGGACTGGCGGCCCGAGGCATCGGGCAGGCCCAGCTTCATGCGCGAGGCGCGCACGCCCGTAACATGGGTATCGCCCAGAAAAGCCTCGGGGGCGGCCAGCCATTCAAACTGCACGCCTTCTTCCTCGGCGTTCTTTACCTCACGCGTGGAGCCGGGCATGTTGGCACGGTCGCGGCGGTAGAGGCAGCGCACGGATTTGGCGCCCTGGCGAATGGCCGTGCGCACGCAGTCCATGGCCGTGTCGCCACCACCCAGCACCACCACATTTTTGCCCGCGGCATCCAGCGCCTGCGCCTCGTCTGGCAGCACGTCACCCAGGGAACGGCGGTTGGAGGCGGTCAGGTAGTCCAGCGCCTTTTCAATCCCCGCAAGCCCCGCACCCGGGCCACCGATTGCGCGCGACTTGTACACACCTGTTGCAATAAGCAGCGCATTGTGCCGCCCGCGCAACTCGGCAAAGGACAACTCGCCAGCACCACTGCCAATGCCCTGACCAAGGTGGAACACAACGCCACCTTCAACCAGCAGTTCGTGCCTGCGGGCCACAATATGCTTTTCCAGCTTGAAACCGGGAATACCGTACACAAGCAGACCACCCACGCGGTCGTACCGGTCATACACATGGACCTGGTAGCCCTGCGCGCGCAACTGGTCGGCCGCGGCCAGCCCGGCGGGGCCAGCCCCCACAATACCCACGGATTCCGCACGCTCGCGCAGGGGGGATACCGGCTTGACCCAGCCGTTCTCGAACGCGGTATCCGTTACAAACCGCTCAACCGCGCCAATGGTCACGCTCTCGAACCCCGGCTCGATCACGCAGCTCCCTTCGCACAGGCGGTCCTGCGGGCAGATACGACCACAGATTTCGGGAAAGGTGTTGGTGGCGGAGGACACGCCATAGGCTTCCTCCAGCCGCCCTTGCGCGGTCAGCATCAGCCAGTCGGGAATGTTGTTCCCCAGCGGGCAGTGAACAGAGCAGAACGGCACGCCACACTGCGAGCAGCGGCTGGCCTGTTCGGTGGCCTGTTCGGGTTTGAAGTCATTGTAAATTTCGTCAAAATCCGTCCGCCGCTCGTCAGCCGTGCGTTTTTGTGGCTGCTTTTGCGGAACGGAGACAAATTTCAGCATCTTGGTTGTCATACGCCATCCCCGGCTACAAGGGCGCGGCAGACAGACCTCGCCCCCCTAAAATCAAGCAGGAGGGAAGGTGCCCGTAATCCTTACGGATAAAAAGACAGCATTACTTACCTATTTTAATTTTATGCCCAGATGCCCCGCATCTGGCGTATTTTTTACAAATTAAAAGGTTTCATTCCGGCCCTTTGTGCCCGCAACCTAGCGCTGTGGAACAAAAACACCCGAACGCCCGCCACCAGCCCTGTACCGCTCCAGATAAAACGGCACACAGGCCTCCACACTGCGCGGGACAAGGCCCAGCACCTCAAACCCCGATTCCGTGGGAGGGACAACATTGTCCTGGGAGAGCATGAGCAACTGGTCACGCGTGAGCATTTTGCCCGGCAGGCGCTCCAGCACCCCCGCCTGCAACCGCGCCAGAGCCATGGGCACACGCATGACGGGCTTGTCGCGCTGCGTCTGGCTCAAGGCGAAGGCGGCAATATCCTGCATGGTCATGACATCCGGCCCGCCAAGCTGCCACACACGGCCAGCAAGTTCGGGCGTTACGGCCAGTTGCGCCACGGCCTGGGCCACATCCCCCACATAGACGGGCTGCACGCGGGTGGTGGCGCCGTAAACCGGCATAAACGGCAGGTACCGCGCCAGCGCGCCAAACAGGTTGAAAAACCTGTCTTCAGGCCCAAAAATAACAGAGGGGCGCACAATGGACGCATCGGGGCGGTACTGCCGGACCAGCGCCTCGCCCGCGGCACGGCTGCGCCCATAGGCGGAGGGCGCGTCTACCGCCGCACCAAGGGCGGACATGTGCACGTAGCGGGCAACCCCCGCCTCCGCCGCAAGGCGGGCCACGCGCCCGGCCCCGTCCACATTGACCGCCTGCAGGCTCTGCGCGGAGGAGGAGGACAGGACAGCCGCAAGGTTGACCACCACCTCGGCCCCGCGCACCACACAGGCGACCGAGCTTTCGTCCAGCACGGATGCGTAAAAAGGCGCCACCTGCCCCACGCGCCCCATGGGCCGGAGCAGCGCCCCCTTGTCAGGACGGCGGCTGGCAACCCGCACCGTGTACCCCGCACGCGCCAGACACTGCACAACATACTGGCCGACAAAGCCGTTCCCGCCCAGCACCGCCGCAGTCCCGTTCCCACTCATGCCCGTATCTCCCTCGCTTTGAATCGCACGCTCTACAATAATACAGTCACACTGTGTTGCATTCGCCCCCAACAGGCCATAGCGGGGGCTGACACAAATTCGTCAAAAAAAATCATTTTGCCTGTTGACGCTACCCGACCTGCGGGGTAAATGCCTCTTCACCAGCCCGGAACGCTCCGGGTTGCCATTTGAGCCCAGATGGCGGAATTGGTAGACGCGCAGGTTTCAGGTACCTGTGACCGAAAGGTTGTGGAAGTTCGAGTCTTCTTCTGGGCACCAAATTCTCCCCCGGGAATTTGTTCAAGTCAAGCAGCCCCCGCAAGGGGGCTTCTGCTTTTCTGGACCCCTGAAGCCCCTTCCGATCCAATATAAAATTCCCCCATTCATGCAGGCCAGCGCACGCCGCGCAAACACATGCTGGCGCGCATCTCCCCCTGCCATGGCCCGCTCCCTACCCTGTCAACCCGGCTCCGGCTGAGGCAAAATAGCGGTTCACGGCCGTGCACATGGCCCCGGCCACCATGGCCCTGTGCCCCACCTGCCGCAGGGCCGCCTCGTCCAGCCGGTTGGACATGAACCCCATTTCCACCAAAACAGAGGGAATTTGCGCGGATTTGAGCACCGCGAACGCGGCGTGGCGGTGCGGGTGCGTTAAAAGCTGCACGCGGGACTGAAAGGCGGACACAACCGCCTGCGCCATGTGCGAGGACCCCTTGCGCGCCTCCTCCGTAACCAGGCTGGCCAGAATACGCTGCACCTCGGGGGATGCTCCATGCACCATGGGACCGGCAAAGCGGTCCGCGCTGTTTTCCGTGCGCGCCAGATCGGCGGTCTGGCTGTCGGATGCGCCATGGGCGTGGGTGTACACACTCGCCCCGCGCACACTGGCATTGTGCAGGGCATCCGCGTGCATTGAAATAAACAGGGCCGCCCCGTGCTGCTGGGCCATATCCACCCGGCTGCCGAGCGGGATAAAATGGTCGCTCGCACGCGTAAGGGCCACCCGGTAGCGCCCCGTGGCCAGCAACTGGCGCGACAGTTCCTGCGCGGCCGCCTCCGCCACATGCTTTTCATAGGTGCCCGAAAACCCGATGGCGCCGGGGTCCTTGCCCCCATGCCCCGGGTCAAGCATGATCAGCGGCCTGGGTGGTGCTGCGCGCCCGACCACGGCTGGGGCATGGAGCGCCGCCGCGCGGCCCGCGCGGGCTACACCTGGCGCGGCACCTGCCAGAGCACCCCCCACCACCCCGGCCGCCATATGGCCCAGAACGGTCCTGCGCGGCACGGACAGGCGTATTGGGGAGGGGAGCAGCAGGTGCGTATCCGACCAAACGTGGTCCGGCCTGTGCGGTGCCATCAAGCGCGCTTTCATCCTTGGGTTGCGTATGTGTGAGTGTGCCTTAAAAATGGCAAAAAAATAACCACCCATTTGCGGTCCAAAGCCTTTATTACGAATAGCTTGCAGTCTTGCGGTATTTGGGTCATGCTTAGGGTGCATGGCATCTGGGCATTAATGTACCCACCGTGCACCCTGCCTGTTGTCTTCCGGGCGTTGTGTCTGCGCGGCATTAACCGCCAGCACCGTGCGACCGGGAGCCTTGCAAAGCGACGACCGAAGGATATACGACCATAGCTCGCCCCATCGCCCTGAGTATCTCGGCCAGACCACAGGCACATGCATGCCTGCCGGGCACTGGCGCGCGGCTGTCAGCGGGCTTTGTCGGCACCTTCGGTTTTCCAGTTCACGCCTGTTTATACCCGCTGGAAGCGCCCCTGCTCCGTGTTGCGCCACGTTGGCAAAAACACCGTTCAGGCTGGCCACCAGCGCACCGGAGTTTTTCTTTTTATGTCAAAGCGGATGCTGATCGACGCAACGCACGCAGAAGAAACGCGTGTTGTTGTGATGGACGGAAATAGACTTGAAGATTATGATGTTGAATCTGCTGCAAAAAAACAGCTCAAAGGCAATATCTACCTCGCACGCGTCATTCGTGTAGAACCCAGCCTGCAGGCGGCCTTTGTCGAATACGGCGGCAACCGGCACGGTTTTCTTGCCTTTAGCGAAATTCACCCGGATTATTACCAGATTCCGGTTGCCGACCGCGAAAAGCTTCTGGCCCTCCAGGCCGAAGAAGAAACCCTGATGGACGACAGTGGCGCCGACTCCGACGAGGAAGACGCCACCGACCGCAACGACCCCGACGCCGAAACGGACGAAGCCCGCAACACGGCCGACACCGATGAAGCCGAGGATGGCGAAGACCGGCAGGAAGCGCCCGAATACGTAAGTGGTGAGACAGACACCGGCGAGGAAGCGCTTATTCAGAAGCGCATTGCCCGTTTCTTGCGCAACTACCGTATTCAGGAAGTCATCCGCCGCCGCCAGGTCCTGCTGGTGCAGGTCGTCAAGGAAGAGCGCGGCAACAAGGGTGCTGCGCTGACCACCTATGTCTCGCTCGCGGGCCGTTACTGCGTGCTCATGCCCAACGCGCTGCGTGGGGGCGGTGTATCCCGCAAGATCACGTCCGTTGCCGACCGCCGCCGCCTGCGCGATATTGTCAGCAGCCTGAACCTGCCGCGCGGCATGGCCATGATCGTGCGTACGGCAGGCGCCCAGCGCCCCGGCCCCGAAATTACGCGCGACTGCGAATACCTGCTCCACCTGTGGGACGACATTCGCGAACATACGCTCCAGTCCATGGCCCCTGCCCTGATCTACGAGGAAGCCAGCCTGGTCAAACGCGCCATCCGCGACGTGTACACGCGTGATGTGAGCGAGATCGTGGTGGACGGGGAAAGCGGGTGGAAGGCCGCGCGTGACTTCATGCGCATGCTCATGCCCCAGCATGCCGAAAAAGTGCGCCTGTGGAGCAAGGAGCACCAGCCGCTCTTCACCCACTACCACGTGGAAGGGCACCTGGACGCCATGTTCTCGCCCGTGGTGTCGCTGCGTTCGGGTGGGTATCTGGTCATCAACCAGACCGAAGCGCTGGTCGCCATTGACGTGAACTCCGGCAAGGCCACCAGCCAGCGCAATATTGAGGAAACCGCCTTCCGCACCAACCAGGAAGCCGCGGACGAAGTGGCCCGCCAGCTCCGTCTGCGCGACCTGGCCGGGTTGATTGGCATTGACTTCATTGACATGGAATCCCGCCGCCACAACGCCACGATCGAACGCCGCCTCAAAGACGCGCTGCGCCACGACCGCGCCCGTATCCAGATCGGTTCCATATCGCACTTTGGCCTGCTGGAAATGTCGCGCCAGAGGCTGCGCCCCTCCGTTGCGGAAGCCGCCTTTACGGTTTGCCCGCACTGCAACGGCACCGGCATGACCCGCAGCGTGGAAAGCTCCGCCCTGCATGTCCTGCGCGCTGTGGAAGAGGAAGGTGCACGCCGCCGCGCCGGAGCCATTACCGTGCATGTGGCGGCCGAAATTGCGTTCTACATCCTCAACAACAAGCGCGACTGGCTGACCAGCATTGAGCTGCGCCACCAGATGGAAGTGCAGTTCTCCCCCGACAACTCCCTGCCCGCACCCGAAATCCGCATCGAAAAGCGCGCCCATGCCCGCCCGATGCCGAGCAGCCAGCAGCAGCAGTTGCCGCCGGTTGAAAACGTGGTGGTGGACACCCCCGCACTTGCTGCGCCAACGCCCGTCCCCAGCACAAACGCACCCACGGCCCCCGTGCCCGAAACGGCGGAAACAACCGTTGGGGATGAGGAACCACGCCGCCGCCGCCGCCGCCGCCGCCGCCGTGGTGGCAACGGCAACGGTACCGCACAGGGCCAGAACGGCGCCCCCGCATCTGCCGATACCACCGAGGACGATACGGACGAGGCCGAAGCCCCCCGTGCAGCGGACGAGACGGCACCCGCCACGCCAGCCGCGCAGCAGGGCACGGATGGGCAGCACCTTGTGCCCGGCCGCCGCCGCACACGCCACTCCCGCGTGCAGCGCCAGGGGAGCGAATCGGCTCCAGAACAGCGCGTAGCTATTGCGGAAGGCCCAGCCCCCCGCCCCCAGCGCGCGGTCTGGAACGGACCCACCCCCG
>CALCDN010000033.1 GCA_937900755.1 uncultured Acetobacter sp.
ACCTTGTGCCGCCCCAGCCCCTTGTCCTGCCGGTCAAGAACGAGCAGACCGCCGCAGCCATGGCGGTCAGGAACAACCCGGACGTCATTCACGCGCTTTTTACCGAAGCCTCGCACAAAGATTCCGTGGGGGTCGCCATGTCCACCATCATGCCCAAAGTGTCCGCAACACTGGGCTACCAGCGGCAGGTCAACCAGGCGCTGAACAATCAGGTCAACGACAGCAAATATGCCGCTCTCAACTTTAATGTTCCCATTTATCAGGGCGGATCGGAATATGCCGCGGTCCGGCAGGCCAAGCAAATGGCCCAGGAGGCCCACCGTGAAGTGGATATCCAACGCCGCGCGGCGGCTCAGGACGCGGTTTCCAACTGGCAGAAACTTGTAACCTACCAGGCCTCCATCGCCAGCAACCGGATCGCAATCAAAGCCGGAACAGTCGCCCTTGGCGGGGTGGAGCGGCAGGCCATGGTGGGCACGAGCACAACGCTTGCCGTTCTCCAGCAGCAGGAGACATTGCTGCAGGCGCAGGTGGCTCTTGTGCAAAGCCTGAGCAGCATGGTCATAGCCTCCTACAACGTGGCCGCGGCCATCGGGCGCCTGACCGCATCCGATCTGAAGCTGAATGTTCCCCTTTATGATGACAAAGCATACTATAACGCGGTAAGGGATCGGTTATGGGGGTTGAACGATTACGCGCTCAACCAGCCGGGTCGATAATGTTAAGCCAGAAGTGGCAGGGATGTTTGTATGGTGTCGCCTCAGGACTCATCTGAAGAGACCGGTAAATCCGTAGTGGATGCCCTGTCTTCCATTCGGCAGGTACTGCACGATGAGCACCTTTCGGCTATGGCAGAACATGCCCCGGAGCCACAGGATGACCAGGATGACGACGACGTGCTTGTCCTGTCTCCATCCATGATGGACTCTGCGCAGACGGGAGAAAAAGAACCTCCCTCTGCTCCCACCAGCACCACGGATGCAGCCAAAGCAGGCAGCAAAGCCGATCTTGTGCAATCGCGGACCGTGGATCATGATGAAGTATTATCTGTAACGGATCTCAGACAGATCGAACTCAACAAAAAGGCTGAACATACCATGTCTGGTCCATTGCCCATCCCCTTGAATGACGAAACGGTTTCCGATACCGCCAATTCATTTGCTGTTCTGCAGAAAAGCCTGCAGGAAAAATATCTTAGAGAACATGAGGAGAGAAAAGTGACTGTCACGCATGAAGGGTCTCTGACGGTTGAAGACATCGTGCGCCAGGAAGTGCGCATTTTCCTCAAGAAATGGCTTGATACCCATCTGGCAAGCATTGTGCAGGCTGCCGTACGCAAGGAAGTTGAACGCCTGACGCAGCGCGGCCTGTAAGGTTTTCTGCCGTTCCGCCTATGTGTCATCCTGTGGAAGCATGCGGGTGGAGCGTATTCCTGTCGTCTGTTAATTGCTCTGCAAAGGCGGGGGCTACGTGCCTGCCGCCTTTTTTACGTGGTGTGGTTGGATAAATATGCTGAACAAGACTTTTGAGCCTGCACAAACTGAAAACCGGCTGTACGAACTGTGGGAAAGCAAGAAGGCTTTCTCCGCCCAGCCTGCAAGCGACAAAAAACCTTTTACCATCATGATCCCGCCACCCAATGTTACTGGTACGCTCCACATGGGCCATGCGCTGACCATGACCTTGCAGGACACCCTGATCCGCTGGAAGCGCATGCAGGGGTTTGACACGCTGTGGCAACCCGGAACGGACCACGCGGGCATTGCCACGCAAATGGTGGTTGAACGCACGCTGGCCACGGAAGGCAAGACAACCCGGCAGGACATGGGGCGTGACGCCTTTATCGAACGTGTCTGGCAGTGGAAGGAAGAATCCGGGGGCGGCATTACCCGCCAGTTGCGCCGCCTTGGCGCATCCCTGGACTGGTCGCGTGAGCGCTTTACCATGGACGAGGGCCTGTCCCGCGCGGTGAAGGAAGTCTTTGTCTCCCTTCACAAGGAAGGGCTGATCTACCGTGACCGGCGGCTTGTAAACTGGGACCCTGCCTTCCGGTCCGCCATTTCCGACCTGGAAGTGGAGAGCAAGGATGTCGCGGGCAACCTGTGGTACATCCGCTATCCGGTGGAAGGGCAGGGCGATGCAACCATTACAGTCGCCACCACCCGACCCGAGACCATGCTGGGCGACACAGCCGTGGCCGTTCACCCCGAAGATGAGCGTTATACAGACCTGATTGGCAAATTCGTTCGCCTGCCCCTGACCGGGCGCCTGATCCCCATTGTGGCGGATGAACACTCCGACCCCGAAAAAGGGACAGGTGCTGTCAAAATAACGCCCGCCCATGACTTTAATGACTTTGAGGTCGGGCGCAGGCACCACTTGCCCATGCCCAGCGTGCTGGACGAGCAGGCCCGCATTGTGCTGGATGAGATAGAGAGCGAACTCAGCGCGTGTGCCGGGTTGGCCGACCCCGCTTTTGTGCGCTCCCTTGCCGGCACCACGCGCGAGGAGGCACGCAAGGCCATTGTGGCCAAGCTGGAAGAAACCGGCTGGCTGGAAAAAATTGAACCCCATCGCCATCAGGTTCCCCATGCGGAGCGCGGTGGAGCGGTTATTGAACCCCGCCTGACCACCCAGTGGTATTGCGATGCCGGTAAACTTGCCGGACCCGCCATTGAGGCCATTACATCGGGCCGAGCCAGCTTTATACCCAAACAGTGGGAAAACACCTTTTTCGCATGGATGCGTGACATCCAGCCCTGGTGCATTTCCCGCCAGTTGTGGTGGGGGCACCGTATTCCCGCCTGGTATGGCCCGGATGGCCATGTGTTTGTTGCCCATGACGGCGAGGACGCACAGGCACAGGCTCAGGCCCATTACGGCAGGACCGAAACCCTCACCCAGGACGAGGACGTGCTGGACACGTGGTTTTCCTCCGCCCTGTGGCCGTTTTCCACCCTTGGCTGGCCCGACAAGACACCCGAACTGAGCCGCTACTACCCAACTGATGTTCTGGTCACTGGCTTTGACATTATTTTCTTCTGGGTCGCCAGAATGATGATGATGGGCCAGCACTTCATGCACGATGTGCCCTTCCGCAACATTTTCATCCACGGTCTGGTGCGCGATGAGCACGGGCAGAAAATGTCCAAGAGCAAAGGCAATGGCATTGACCCGCTGGAACTGATCGAAGATTACGGCGCGGATGCCATGCGCTTCACCATCTGCGCGCTTACGGGCATTGGGCGGGACGTCAAGCTCGGCCGCAAGCGGGTGGAGGACTATCGCTCCTTTATTACCAAACTCTGGAACGCCGCGCGCTTTTGCGAAATGAATGGCGTGCGCGCACCCGAAAATTTTGACCCAGCACAGGTTCAGTCCCCTCTGGGCCGCTGGATTCTGGCCGAGGCGGCAACAGCCATTACAGATGCCACCCGTGCGCTGGACGCCTACCGTTTTGATGACTACGCGCTGACCTGCTACCGCTTTGTATGGAACCGCTTCTGCGACTGGTTCCTCGAATTCGCCAAGCCGGTCTTCAATTCCCAAAATGACCAGGAAGCAGCGGAAATCCGGGCCGTCGCGGGCCATGTGCTCGGCATTATCCTGCGCCTGCTCCAGCCGGTAACGCCCTTTGTAACCGACACGCTGTGGCATGAATTCGGGTTTGGCGAGGAAGGCAGCCTGATAGCCGCCCCGTGGCCTCTCTCCGTTAACCCCACCGGGGCCGAGGACGCGGTAGCGGAATGTGAGCAGATTATTCGCCTGATTACCGAAATCCGCACGGTGCGGGCCGAAATGAACGTGCCCCCCTCCCAGACGGCCCCTGTTCTGCTCAAGGATGCCACGCCTTTGACGCTGGAACGTATTGGCCGGTGGCAGGAGGCGATTTGCCGGATGGCCCGTGTCACACACACCAGTTCGCTGGCCGGGGATATTCCCAAAGGGTCCGCGCAGGCCGTTGTGGATGAAGCCACAGTGATTATTCCCCTGGAGGGGCTGATTGACCTGACGGCTGAGCGTGAACGCCTGAAAAAAGAACTGGCCAAGGCGGAAGATGAAGTCGGCAAGACGGAAAAGAAGCTTGGGAACGAAAACTTTGTCAGCCGCGCCAAACCCGAAATCGTGCAGGAAATGCGTGACCGTCTGGAAAACCAGCAGGGTGAATGTCTCCGGCTTAAGGCAGCCTTGTCCCGCATAGCCTGACCAACATGGCCCCGCCTGTGACACACGCGGGCGGGCCCGCTCTACAGGAACGATAAGCATGACGGAAACAGCAGTTCTGGGTGGCGGTTGCTTCTGGTGCCTGGACGGGGTGTACCGGCAGATGCACGGGATAACCTCCGTGATCTCCGGCTATGCCGGGGGTGTTGTTCAGCACCCCACATACGAGCAGGTCTGCTCCGGGCAGACAGGCCATGCCGAAGTCGTCAAGCTGGAGTGGGACCCCCATGTTCTGGACTACCGGCGGATCCTGGAAAGTTTTTTTATCCTGCATGACCCCACAACCCTGAACCGGCAGGGGCATGATATTGGCAGCCAGTACCGCTCGGTTGTTTTTTATACCTCGCCCCGGCAAGACAACATTGCCAAAGAGGTTATCCAGGCCGTAACCGATACCAACCTATGGGGTGCGAAACCCGTAACGGAGGTTGTCGCGCTGGATACGTTCTGGCCTGCGGAGCCTGAGCATCAGAATTACTACGCCCTGCACCCAAATGCCGGGTATTGCCGGGCAGTCATTGCCCCCAAACTTGCCAAGGCCCGGCAGGAACTGGGCACAATGCTACGCTCCAGCCCCTGATTATTCACGACTGCTATCAGGCAGAAAAAAGCGGTCGCTTTCCTCATCATAGTCAAACAGTTCAGCAAACCTGGCCCAGCCAATAATGGTCTGGAGTGTCTGCCGGGCATAATCGGGGGACATGCTGGCTTCCAGCTCCCCCCGAAAACGCTCGGCCTTGACGCTGTGCGTCGGGCGTTCATCCAGCAGGGCGCAGATCATTTTAACCAAGGGAACATGGTGCCTTAGCGCATGGCCCATTATGGCTTTGCGCTCATCCAGGTCACTCAGTACAAAATGGACACCTTCATTGGTCAGAAGAATGTCTCCATCCTCCAGTTCGGCCAGTGCCAGCAACTCCAGGGACTCTCCCAGCGGGAACAGGTCATCGAGTTCAAGCTGAAGTTTTTCCGCAAGCACGGGCAAATCCGCCCGACCATTCAGGGGTGGTCCGGCCAGAGCCTCCATCATGCCGATCATCATGGTAATGGATACCGGAACCAGGGCCCTGAACGCAGGCGCCATGGAGGTGGACGCCGTGGAGCGGTGCATCAGGTCCGCTTCCGAAACAATGGGCGCGCGCTGCGTCATCAGGGCATAAATATGATCGACCAGTTGGCGAAAGGCGACGTCCTCGCGATTGCGCGGATGCGGAAAGGGAACGGGCAGAACATGGGCAATGCGCCCAGGATTGGAGGAGGAAATAACAATCCGGTCGCACATCAACACCGCCTCTTCAATGTTGTGCGTCACAATCAGCATGCTCTGCACGGGCAGTTTATTGTCCGACCAAAGCTCCACCAGATCAGTTCTCAGGTTTTCAGCGGTCAGCACATCAAGTGCTGAAAAGGGTTCATCCATCAGCAACAATGCGGGATTAACCACCAGTGCCCGGGCAAGCCCCACACGCTGCTGCATGCCGCCTGACAGCTCCTTCGGCCATGCGTTTTCGTACCCGCCAAGGCCAATCAGCTCTATGGCATTTTCCACCAGGGCATCCCGTTCGGCAGTGGGTACGCCCTTGGCATCCAGGCCCAGGGCAACGTTTTCCTCTATGGTCATCCACGGGAATAGTGCGAAGGACTGAAAAACAACCGCAACATCCTGCGTTGGCCCTTTAAGGGGCTCCCCCTTCCACAGCACTTCTCCCGATGTTGGCGGCAACAGCCCTGCAATAATGCGCAAAAGCGTGGATTTACCAGACCCCGAGCGTCCCAGGAGCCCAACAATCTCGCCTGCGTGAATGGTCAGGTTCACATCATCAAGAACCTGCACATCAGCGGTGCTGTCTTTATGATAAAACTGCCGTATCTGGCGCAATTCCGCCAGAACGGTCTGTTGTGACACATGACGCCCAGGTTGAGGGGGGAACACCATCGCAGGTTAATCCGTTCAATTCAGTTTTAGACGGCGGGAAACATGATCAGACAATGGGCGCCACAAAAAAGTGTTCAAAAACATCATGAACAGGCACATTGTCACAGCGCTAAGCGCGACCGCGCGCACATTGCCGTAGGCCGAGGCACTTGCCATAAAACTGCCAAGCCCGGTCACGCTCAGCCTTGTCTGCCCCCATACCAGCCATTCCGCGGCAATGGCCACATTCCACGCATTGCCGGTCGCGGCCACAAGTCCTGCCAGATAATAGGGCAGAATACCGGGTAGCAGCACCTTGCGCCACCATAGGCTCCCGTTAACATTCAGGTTGCGCGCAGCCTCCAGCAAGTCAGATGGAAAGGCTCTCGCCCCGGCCAGAACACCCAGTGCAATATACCACTGCGCCCCCAACGCAATAAGTGGGGACTGCCAGTAAGTCGGCACAAATGGGCAAATAGCCAACCCCGCGGCCCATAACGGAAAAAACAGATAGGAGGGAAAAATAGTACAATACTGGATAAGCCGCTGCACACCCTTGGCATGAGAGGGCCTGAGCCCCAACCAGACGCCAAGTGGTATCCAGATCAGGGAGGCGAGAGCCAGCATGGCAAAAACGCGCAGGCCCGTTATGCCGCCACACAACACAACGGTCACAACAATCGGCAACCCATAAGCCCCATGCAGGCCCGGCCACGCCAGAGCCCCGGCCAGAACAACCACCGATATTCCAACGCCAGAAGCAACCCAGCCATAGTGTCCACTGCTGATATCGACCTTGTGCTTTTGCACGTAGCGCGCCCCAAAGGACAGCCGGCTAAACCTGCGTCCCACGCCCACGCAGAACAGAACACAGAGGCGAAACACATGCGTGCGCCGCAAAAGCCTAAGGAACCATGGCTCCGCAAGGGGGGGATCGCCCACCTTGCTGGGTTGAAAACGAACTGCCCAGACGGAAAGAGGGCGGAACAGGAACTGGTCAAAAAGAACGATAATCACTGCCATGCAAGCAAGAGACGCCAGCAAAGCCCCAACATCACGCGTGCTGGCCGCGTGCCTTACATAGGAGCCCAAACCCGCGAAAAGCCCGTTCTGCCCGTTGGGCACCACACTTTCCGCGTAGAGTGCCGCAAACCAGCTTCCTCCCATGGAAAGCATGGTTTTACGCACCAGGGCCGGGATGGCGAAGGGGACCTCCAACTGCCAGAATTTCTGCCAAGATGTGAGCCCGAAGCAGCACACCACATCTTCCAGTTCCGCCGGAACACCATAAAACCGCTGGCACAAAACCTGCACCATGCCCCAGAACTGACTGCACCAGATGGTCATGACGACCACCGCCTCCACGCCGGCAGTCTGTGCGGGTATCAGGTTTTGCACAAAAGGCAGAGCCAGCAGGGGAAGTGCCAGAACGGGAAAAGACTGCCCCACATCCAGCAGGGGCAGCAGACATTTTGCCGCCCAGCGGCTCCTGAATATGAGGGCCACACATAGCAGGGCCGACAAAAGGGAGAGAACCAGCCCGGCCAGCACGCGGCCTATGGTCTGCGCGGCATAACCAGGCAGAGACACCAGCCCGAGCGGCAAGCCCTGGCCACTATCCGGGGTGGCCGGTGCGCCAAAAGGAAGGAGGGAGACGCAAAGCAGGATAACAGAAAAAACAATCAATCCGGCCAGCCAGCTGCCATTCCGTTTCCGGCATGGCGCAGGCAAGGAAGAGCATAACTCTGGCGAGAATGGAAATTCCTGCTGCCGGTCGCTCATGACGCTCCCGTTCCAGTGCTGCCAAACCCTCCCGCACCGCGTTCGGTCTCATCCAGGTCGTCACACTCAATCCATGTTGCGCGCACAACAGGGGCGACAATCGCCTGCGCAATGCGCATGCCGGGCTCGATAACAAAGGCTTCCTGCCCGGCGTTCATGACAATCACGCCAATTTCGCCCCGGTAATCCTCATCAATCGTGCCTGGTGCGTTTGGCAGGACAATACCATGTTTGAGGGCCAACCCCGAACGGGGCCTTACCTGCAATTCGTATCCTGCGGGCAGGGCAATGCTCAACCCGGTGGGCACAAGCCCCCTTTGCCCGGGTTCAAGACGAAGGGGAGCGCTTATGGCAGCCTGAAGGTCCATTCCGGCGGCACCGCTGGTTGCATAGGCGGGCAGGGGCAGGTCCAGTCCATGAGAAAGTCGCCGAACCTTTATACCCACGGTTCCGGTTTTTTTTTCAAAGACGGCCATGCACTGCTCCTTGGATTGCAACAGATGTTGTATCAACGCTATTCAGTTAGCCAGACTGTTATACGCGCGACGAGCTGTTTTGCCACGTCTGCTTTGCTCATTCTGGGCCATTGTTCAACATTGTCGGCCGTTATCAGCACAACCTGATTATCCTGCCCGCCCATGATGCCCGTCTGGGGGCTTACGTCATTGGCCACGATCCAGTCGCACTGCTTGCGCTGCCGTTTGGCCGTGGCATGGGCAATCACATTTTCAGTCTCGGCGGCAAAGCCGACGACAAGTCTGGGCCTGGATGGCCCGCTTGCCGAGAGTTCGGCCAGAATATCAGGATTTGCCACCAGCTTTATGGCCGGTGCTACATCGGGGGTGCCTGTCTTTTTTATTTTTTGCCCGGCCTCGTGTTCTGGTCTCCAGTCTGCAACCGCTGCCGTGCAGACCGCCACATCAAACGGCCCGCTCCCCATGACAAGGGCATGCATCTCGCGCGCGGTTTCACAGGCCAGACGGGTCACTCCCGCAGGGCAGGGCAGGGAGACAGGGCCGCTAACAAGTGTCACATCGGCCCCCATATCCGCCAGAGCGGCCGCAACGGCAAAACCCTGCTGGCCCGAGGACCGGTTGGCAAGGTAGCGCACGGGGTCCAGTGGTTCATGCGTAGGCCCCGCCGTAACCACGGCGCGACACCCGGCCAAAGGCCCGTGTTCGCGTTGCTGCTGGCGAAAAAACGCCAACACCGCATTTTTAATCTCCACAGGTTCAGGCATGCGCCCCGGCCCGAACTCCCCACAGGCCATGGGGCCACAGGCAGGCGGCACCACCTGCACCCCGCGCCCGGCCAGCAACGCCACATTCGCCTGTGTTGCCGGATGTTCCCACATGCGCACATTCATGGCAGGCACCGCCATGACGGGCGCATCGGTCGCCAGCAGCAATGCTCCGGCCAGATCATCCGCCAGCCCCCCGGCCATACGCGCCAGCAGGTTGGCCGAAGCCGGGCAGACCAGCACAAGGTCGGCCACACGGGAGAGGGCGATATGCCCCATTTCCTGTTCGGCGGTCAGGGAGAACAGGTCCGTATGGACTGGCTGCCCGCTCAGGGCCTGCAAGGTCAGGGGCGTTACAAACTGGCGCCCCCCCTCGGTCAGGACGCACCGGACCTGCATGCCTTCCGCCTGAAGCAGACGCACCAGTTCCGGCGCCTTGAAGGCGGCTATGCTACCGCCAACAATCAGCACTACCGAACGGGAAGGGGCAACCGCAGACATGCCAGATCAGATACGCCAGCCAGAATGGATGGCCGCAATCCCGCCAGAGAGGGACTGGTACTTTACATGCGACAGGCCCGCCTGGCGGAACATGTCCGCCAGTGTTTCCTGGTCAGGGAACATGCGAATACTCTCGGCCAGATACTGGTAGCTTTCCCGGTCCTTGGCCACCAGCCCACCCATGGCAGGCAGGACCTTGAAGGACCACGCATCATAAATAGGTGCGAGCGCCGCCACCTGCACGCGGGAAAATTCAAGGCACAAAAAGCGCCCACCCGGCTTGAGAACGCGCCGCGCCTCGCGGATAACGGCCAGCTTGTCCGTGCAGTTGCGCAGGCCAAAGGCAATGGACACGCGGTCCACCGACATGTCCCGCACCGGGATGGCCTCGGCATCGACCACGCAGAACGAAAGGTCGGATACCAGCGCGCGGTTAAGGGCCCGGTCCCGACCGACCGAGAGCATGCTGCGGTTAATATCGGTCATGACAACGGGGCCACCGCCAGCCTTGAGCCAGCCGAATGAAATATCACCCGTGCCACCGGCAAGGTCGAGCAGGGTCAGGCCGGGCTGGGGGCCGAGTTCGGTCACGAATATGCGCTTCCATATTCGGTGGATCCCCAGCGACATGATGTCGTTCATCACATCATACTGTCCGGCCACGCTGTCGAACACGCCGCGGACGAGGTTTTTCTTTTCTTCCTTCCTGACGGAGCGGAAGCCAAAATCCGTTTCTTCCACTGTTACGTCAGAAGGAGCGGGGGAGGGCGCAAAAGAGTTGTCGGTCATGGGTTTCCTCTATACCCTGCTTTATAGCCATGCCGGAACTCCCCGAAGTAGAAACCGTGATGCGCGGTATGCAGATAGCCCTGCAAGATCGCACCATTGTGCAGACCATTATCCGTCGGCACGATCTGAGATGGCGGATTCCCGCCGATTTTTCCCAGAAGGTCACAGGCTCCAAAATTCTGGGCTTTTATCGGCGAGGCAAATATATTCTTGTCCGCCTGTCCTGCGGTCAGTCGATTATACTGCATCTGGGCATGTCCGGGCGGGTTCTGCTCGATTCTCCAATCCCCCCCCAACCCCATGAACACGTGGTCTTTATAACGGACGACGGCAAACGCTGCGGCTATATAGACCCCCCGCCGCTTTGGCATGCTCGACCTTGTGCCCACCCAAGCCGAAAACACCTACCGCGCTTTTGCCAACATGGGCCCCGAACCACTGGGGAACGGCTTCAGCGCCCGGACACTTCTGGATGCCAGCAAAGGCCGCCGCACTCCCATCAAACCTTTTTTGCTGGACCAGCATGTCGTGGCCGGGCTTGGGAACATTTATGTGTGCGAGGCCCTGTTCCGGGCCTCCATTGCCCCTACCATGCCCGCCAGCGCACTTACCCCCCGCGCGGCCAGCACTCTGGTGCAGGCCATCCGCTGTGTTCTGCAAGACGCCATTGCCGCGGGCGGTTCCAGCTTGAAGGATTACGTCCGCCCCGAGGGTGGGCTTGGCTACTTCCAGCATGCATGGCAGGTTTATGGTAAAAAAAACCAGCCTTGCCCCAAGTGTCCGGGCACACCGGCATGCACGGGTGTGCAACACATGACACAGGCCGGACGCACCACTTTTTTCTGCCCGCAACATCAGAAAAACGGGTAAAATCGTGGTGCTGGGACCGGAACGCGCTTGACTGAAAGCGCATGCGTGCATTACAGCACCGCTTACTCTTTGTGCTGATGGGCCACTGGCGCGTCGGCACCTTACTTTTTTCTTAGTGCTGGACAGAATAGAAACTCATGGCGAATATCGCTTCGGCGCGTAAGCGCATCCGGCAGACCGCGAAGCGGACTGCCCGTAACACGGCCCGCAAATCCCGCATGCGTACTTTCATCAAGAAAGTAGAAACCGCTATCGAATCAGGGGATCAGGCAGCCGCTCGTGAAGCCCTGCGCGTTGCACAGCCGGAAATCCAGCGTGCAGCCAGCAAGGGTGTTGCCCACCACAACACGGTGGCCCGCAAGATCTCTCGCCTGTCTGCCCGCATCAAGGCGCTGGCAACCGCATAATCAGACGGTCAGGCAACCCGCGACACGGTTGCCTATGGGATTGTTTGCAGCAAAGCCGAATCATCGTGCCGATGGTTCGGCTTTGCTTTTTGCGGGGATGGTTACCTGAAAGCTTTTTCATTGCTCGCGAGCATGACACTGCTTTATTCTGGTTAGAGTGCCCCTTGAGCAGACCCGACCAAAAAGAGTATCCACGGTCGCGCAGGCGCAGGGTGCGCGCATCAGAACAAGCCGGAACCGGAAGCCGAGGCCCAAGGCATCGGCCCCGTTGAGTTTTTCGCGCATGACATGCGCTTTTTATATGACCGCTCGGGAGCAAAAATGACAATCGGAGTGGACGATGACGAAAGCGCCTTTTCCCGACTGGAAGACAACAAGGGGCTTGCGGAATCGTGGCTGCGTATCTGCGGCCGCCTGAAGGGTGAGGTCGGTGAGGTTGAATACCGCACATGGCTGACCCAGATTGCCCTGGGCCCGATTGACGGCGACGAAATTACACTCCTTCTGCCAACCCGTTTTTTGCGCGACTGGGTCCGTAGCCAGTACGGAGACCGCCTTAACGAACTGTGGCACAACGAAGTGCCCGCCCTGAGGCGTGTTGAACTCCAGGTCGCCAGGGCCGGCGACCCCGCCCCCCGCCAGTTCGCCGACGTCGCAGGTGCGCCTGCCCGTGCCCCCCCC
>CALCDN010000034.1 GCA_937900755.1 uncultured Acetobacter sp.
TCTTGCGCAAGCAGGCCAATGGAAAAGGCATAAGCCTTGTCATCCGAAGAGATCGTAGGCCGCCCTTTGGGAAAGCCGATCTTGATCCCGCCTACATCCACGCTCTCGTCCTTGGCGGATGCGGCCTTGAAGGCGCCCCACGATTGTGTCGGACCTTCTGGCAGGGCAATGCGGCTGTCATTGGGGCTTCGTGGGCCGTTGTTGACAGGCACCACCGGGTCTTCCCGGAACCGGGGCTGGGCATCATCCGCGTCACCTGCAGTCAGGGTGTGCGGCGCACGCCCGACCCTGTGGTTCTGCAGTGTTGAGACATGCTCATACTTGTCCACCCGTGCCTGAAGACGATGGATTTCGCCCATCATTTCACGGTGCATTGCTGCAATTTCCCGCCGCAATGCCGCATTTTCAGCATCCGATGATGCCGCCATGGCAACGCATGGAAAAAAAAGGCTTGAAACTGTTGTTGTTAACAGAACACTCGCCCGAACTGACACCGCCATAAGTCCCCCCAAACTTAAACTTTTACTTGGATACACCGCAATTCCACAAAACAGATCATCTTGTTTTGAAATCGCATCATTCATGTCGTGACAGACACATCATCACCCAGCTTTTGCAAAAAAGCACATTTGAAATGATTATGAAAAAGTGTTTTACGCGTGCAAGCTTCCACAAAACCCTATCCGTAGAAGCCCTTACAGGATCAGACTACGTTCTGACTATGCTGCGTAAATGTTGTTTTGAATTTACGGATAACAGATGTCCGCAAATCCTGCCCATTAGGGTAGCGCTTGTTATGCAAGCTTTGAACGCTTTCATGGGCCGCATAAAAACGGCGGGTCCGGCGATCTTCCTCAAGAATAATTGCACCAACAAAAGTGCCATTAATTTCGATAATGCGCGATTCAAACATAACTTCAATCCTTCCAGGCAATAACTGACCCAGAAGGTAATCAAACCTACTGGTCAGGTGTCGGTATTTTCAACATCACTACATCGGCCAAGCCGACACATTCGACCAAACAGGTTTGGCATTTTGCTGCGTTCCTTGTGTGTCACGCTGTTAACGTGTGGTTTTGTATCAACCATATTTCCACGTCAGTCAATTATATATTTTTGCAAATCGTTGTTTTTTTATTCCACTATGTTTGTTGTTATTTTTATCCAGCTTTTGGCGCCCTATGCGAATGGATAAGCACCCCCCGGCTCGGCCGCCCGAAAGAGTGATAAATCGCAGTTTTCCGCTACAAGTGCTGTTTGAAGAGCCTCTTTAGGGGCCAGAATGGATTCATCTGTCAGTTGAAAAGTGCCCCAATGAACACCCAGTGCCTGCCTGGCCTGGAGGTCCCTGTAAATACACACGGCTTCATGTGGATTAACATGTTGGTCTGCCATGAACCATCGGGGCTCGTAAGCGCCTATGGGAATCAAGGCCACGTCAGGCGCACCGTATCGGGCATGAAGGTCGCGGAATATCCTTCCGTCTCCGTAGGCCGTATCCCCTGCGAACCAGAGCTTCCGTGTTGGTGTGTCCAACCAGAATCCTGCCCACAGCGCCATACGCCTGTCCAGCAAGCCGCGGGCGGACCAATGGTAAGCTGGCGTGAGCGTGACCTTCAGGGCAGAGTTGACCTCCACTTGAGCGTGCCAGTCCACTGCGGATATCCGGGCCTGCGGGATGGCTTTTTTTATGATGGCGTCATTACCCAATGGCACGATCATCAACGGCGCATACGCCGCATGCAGCCGTTTAAGCGTTGCAATATCAAGATGGTCGTAATGGTTGTGGCTTATCAGAATAACATCAATTGGCGGAAGGTTCTCAAAAACCACACCCGGAGCGCTAACCCGCCTGGGACCGATCCAGCCAAACGGGCTGGCCCGCTCCGACCATACGGGGTCGGTCAGGATATTCAGCCCCGCAACCTGGATAAGCACTGTGGCATGGCCCACCATGGTCATGCGCAGACCATCCACATTCCTGTCTGGTACCGCAGGCTGGACCGGAACAGACACAGGCCATTGCGCGGGTTGGGATGTACGTCTCCAACGCCAGATATCACGCAAGGAACGATCCGTGGACTGTTGCCCTGGATTGAAAAAACGCGAGCCATTAAAATGATCGGTGGCTGGGCCAGTATAGTAGCGATTACGGGCCATATGACTTTTACCACCTGATCTGGTTTCAAGTGCCATAGGCAGGATTAATACTACACCATAGCACTTGAAAACTGAATATGAGGCGCAATTTCACGCCCCATATTGACTGTTACTTCTGGGCAGCATCAATTTCCAGCGCACGCTGCGCCATTGCCAGGGCACCTTCCCGGCTCGCAGCACCACAGATAAAGCGCGCTGGATGGGCAAAAACCGCATCACAAACGCCAGAAGCCGCGGCAAGGGCTGCGCCATCCAGCCCCCCCCATGCCTCTGGCAAGGAAATGCGTTGGCCAAAAGCACCGCGCTCGGGTGGCACTGCCTTGACATTCCATTGCCCTGCCCCCGTGGGAGAAACCACATAGATGACCGGCAGGTCATGCTCGAAAATAACTTTTTCGGTCGGCATGCCCGTATCCATGAGCAAAATCCGTTTGTCTTCGGCTTTTTCGTAGGCAGATAGCACGCGTTCTGTCGCTTTAAGGCTAGCGCGAACACGGTCAATCGTGTTGACCAGATGGGAGGCAACAGCCGTTGCCGCGTTGGCAAACCCGTGTGTTTCGCGCCGCCTGGCTTCCTCGGGGCCATGCAGTTCCGCTGTATCCCATGGAGGGCTACAGGCGGATACGATATCGGCCAACGAAAGTTTACCCATTTTGGCAACGCCGTTATCGTCCTGGTCAATTGGCACAACCAATGATTTATCAATGCTCTGCCAGATTGCCGTTATTGTGGCGTCACTCACCTGCGTTGTAACAAGGTTGCGCACGGCGGCCCTGCCATAGTCTTTCCATAACAGCCCGGCGGCACTGTATGGCGTACCATCCTCGCGCAGGGGCTTGTTTTTCATATGGTGGTCATACCGTCCCTTGGCCGGGTCATATATGCCGCCAACATCGAACACGATATCCGCTGCCTGAATTTGCCCCGGATCGCGTGAACGGCAGAATTTCAGGCAGTCATCCGAAACACCCTCCACAATACGGGCCCGCAGGTCACCCATTGGGGCCAGTGCGTAATGCAGCACAACGTAACCCAAAGTCTCGTCAACATGAAAGTTACCCGAATGGGTCAACGCCGTTACGGTTGTTGCCTCATGACCAAGGCCGATAGGGGTATGTTCAGACATTATGGTTACCTGCAAAACTGAAGAGAAGCTTCTATGAGCCCCCTCATGCCGCACGGCCTGACATGAGACAACCGGCTTCCCCATGATATCTGAAGATTTTCCGGTTTTTCTTTGGCTTGGCTGTCAGGCCGGTGGCACGGCACGCGCAGTCGCGTGGCCGTTTTTATTTGATGACCGCGCAGGCCACCCGGTCCCCGGCACCACCAATTGGCTGGCTCTGGTAATCATCGGGGTGGGCATGGATGACAAGGGCTGAACCATCGGCATCGAGCAATGCAGGTTTGCCCTTGTCGGCCCCGAGGGAAACCAGTGGCGAGAACAGTTCCACCGTGGCGGTACCGTCCGCTCCGACGAACAGATTGGGCAGGTCACCCGCATCATTCGCATTGGGGTTCAACAGGCCATGAACAACAGGAGTGCTCGCATGGACATGGGGGCCGGCACTTGTAAATTTGGGGGCTTCACATGTGCCTTTTTCGTGAAAGTGCATCCCGTGCCAGCCAGGTGTCAGCCCTTTTGCCTCGACCCGCAGCAGAACACCCTTGGGGGCCTCTGTAACCGTAATGCTGCCGTGCGCGGCGCCATCGGCTCCTATGAGCGAGCCCGAAGCCGTGCCCGCGGCATGCGCCAGTGAGGGAAGCAGGGCCATTGCACATGCAAGGGAAACAAAATGCCGCGTATGAACTTTTACCACTGTGCGTGTCCTTTTGAACAACATTCATAACCATTCATGCGCCATGTCAGGATTTAGGCAAGGCTGACCGGCTGACCTTGATAACGCATTTGCAGAGACCTTAGAGCATAGTGACACAACCCACCATGACCGATCTGATAAACAAAAGACGAGCCCACCATCCTGGCTGTCCCCTGGCGTTGCGCGCCAAGGCGTAAACAGCCACGCAGGACAACGCGGGCGCGTGGCTACAGGTTCCCATGGGCACCCCCCATAGGCGCGCCACGGACCGGTTTGAACTTATGGGAACAAGGGCAGCACAACCTGCCCGCCTGGCCTGCGTGAATACAATAGTCAGTCAAATACCAACAGAACAGCACCACTCTGGCCAACACTAACGTGCTACCTCCAGGCGAATTTGATGGACAAACCAGAATTTTACCAAGAAGATCACCAACAAAACACTATCAGGCAGGCCGGGCCAAATAATGCATATGACATCCGTTGTTCTGCTACTGCTGCTTATAACGGCCGTATCGAGGCCTGTTGCCCGGCTTTTGCATGTTCCTTTGCCACTTCTGTTAATCTCCTGCGGTGTTGTGGCCTCCCTCCTTGGGCTCGGCATAGAATTCGACCCAGAGACTTTTCTTCTGCTTTTTATCCCGCCCCTGCTTTTTTCCGATGCCTACCTGATGCCTTTGCGTGATTTTCATGAATTGCGCTGGCCTATTCTGTTACTTGCCGTCGGGTTGGTTATTTTCAGCACCCTTGTCGGTGGTTATTTCATTCACTGGCTATTACCTGTTGTGCCACTTGCCGCAGCGTTTGCCCTGGCTGCCATTCTTTCCCCCACGGATGCGGTTGCCGTTGGCGGCATGATAGAGGCGGAGCATGTGCCCAGAAGGTTCTTGCACATATTGCAAGGCGAAGCCCTGTTGAATGACGCCTCTGGACTGGTCTGTTTCAAATTTGCCGTTGCCGCGGCCATGACAGGCACTTTTTCAATTCTGCATGCGTCCTCGGGGTTTATCCTGGTATCGGTCGGCGGCATCCTTGTTGGAATAGTCCTGACTTTTGGCTTTAATTTTGCAAACCGTATTCTGTCGCGCCATGGTTTTGACGAACCGACAACGCAGATAACACTCATGACCCTGCTGCCTTTTGCCGCGTATCTGCTGGCCGAGCATATGGACCTTTCAGGAATTCTGGCCGCAGTCAGCGCCGGGTTGAGCCTGAACCAGAGCCGGGTGTTTGGCTCGGCGCAAACCGCTACCCGGCTACGCGGCAGCGCCGTTTGGGAAATGATCACTTTTGTTTTTAATGGTCTGGTATTTCTGCTTTTAGGTTTGCAACTGCCAGATATTGCCCGCCAGGGGATCAGTATTGCCAACAAGGCGGGGGATAGTGCGTGGTCACTGGTCATTACAACCATATTACTGACCTGCGTTTTGCTGCTGCTGCGCCTTGTCTGGATTTTTCTGGTCAGTGGCGCACATGACCTGATCAATAAAGCCCGTGGTCACAGGGGTGGTTCTGTTTCGCTCATGGAGGCGGCCGCCATGACCGTGGGGGGCGTGCGCGGTGCTGTAACACTGGCGGGCATCCTCTCTCTCCCCATTGCGCAGAATGGCGCGTCCGAATTCCCCATGCGTGATCTGCTGGTTACATTTGCCGCTGGTGTGATTATTACCTCCCTGCTCCTTGCCGCCGTTTTATTGCCCGCCCTAAGCCGCTCCTTGCGCCATGATGGCGGAGAACCGGCCAACAGGGAGGCAGATGATGTCCGCCGCCTGCTCGCACTCGAAGCCATAGCGGAGATGGAGCGCCAGTCAGCCCTTGTGACAAAACAACTGGATGAAACCGCCACACAGCAACGTGCGGAAGTAACCGCCGCCCTGATAGCGGAATACCGATTCAGGCTCAGGTTGCTTGAGGAGACACCCGATGAAAAACGACACGAGGATGACATCCACGTCACGACCATGGCGCACCGGGATTCAGCCCTGGCCAGACGGCGGTTTGAGGCAGCCTTGCGGCTTCACCTGCTCCGAACGGAGCGCAAGACCCTGACACGCCTGCGGCAGGAAGGGCAGGTCAGTGACGAAACCGAACGCCTGTTGACCCATGACCTTGACCTGGAGGAAACCGTGCTCTCTGGCAGCGCACGGGCACTGCCACGCCATCTGGACCACAAAGACGAGCCCAGAATAAGCAGTCCGCTATTTTACATGGGCTAACGCGCCTGATCTTCCCCCTCCATCTCGTGTCGGGCGGTCAGGAGGCAATATCGGTTAAAAGAACCACGGCCTCCTGCGTTGCCAGCACCACAACAGCACTGGTTTGCGCAAGCATTGCCCCATCCCCGCACGACAGGGGCGTGCCAGCGATTGTTATGGCACCGGAAACAACCAGCACGTGCAGGTCCCGGCCCTGCGTGGTCTGGTAGGCTGCGCCCTCCCCTGCGGGAATAGTCGCATGCAAAAGGCGGCTACGGGCACGGAGCGTAACAGGGGCTCCATCGTCTATGCTCTCCATTATCTCCGGGTCATCCTCGGGAAAACCGGATGCGACAATGCGAAAGCCACCATCCTCCAGCTTGGGGAACGCGGCGCGAGCCTCCTGCGCAGGCGTCCCACCTTCCGTATCCGCCAAAAGCCAGAACTGGATAAAGGATGC
>CALCDN010000035.1 GCA_937900755.1 uncultured Acetobacter sp.
GCCCTACGGCATGCAGCCGTCCTCTTTTTCAGGTGGGTCGGGCTTTTTGGGCAGTGCGCTCACAACGGCCACGGGTGTTGCGGGGGGTATGCTGGCAGCCAATGCATTGACCAGTCTTTTCAGCGGTCACCATGACAGCGGTTTTGGGGATGGCGGCATGGGTAACCCCGCCCCCAACGAAACCATTGTGAACAATTATGGTGATGCCGGTGCCGACCCGTTTGCCGGTAACGGTGTGCCCGTTGACCAGGGTTTTGATGTTGGTGGTGACGGTGGTGGTGATGATTGGGGTGGCGGGGACGATCAGAGTTTCTGATCTGTCCGGTTCCATCCAGGACGATAGAGCCCAGGATCAGGGGCGGTGCGCGGGCACCGCCCTTTTTTTGTGGGGTACGCGGGGGCATGCGTGTGCGCTTGTGGCCAGACAGATGGCCAGACAGGCCCGGGTTTTAGTCCGCCATGCCGGGGCGGGTCATGGACTGGATCAACTCCAGCATTTTCTGCCGTAAGGCCCTGTCCGGGATCTGGTAGTAGGCGCGCACCAGGTCCAGCGTTTCTTTCCTGGCCAGCATGTCCTGCTCATCCGTCAGGGCCTGTGGGGCCGAGCTGCCGGTGGAGGCCGGTGTTGCGGAGGATGGAAGGGGTGCGCCAAAGGGCTTGCGTGTTTCGGCAAATCCCTTGTTGCCGAGGCTGACCTTCTGGGGGGGGAGCATGTCGTCAAAAAAGAAGCTGATGGGCACGTCCAGCGCGGTTGCAATATCATACAGCCGGGAGGCGCCAACCCGGTTGGCGCCACGCTCGTATTTCTGGATTTGCTGAAATGTGACCCCCAGCGCCTCTCCCAGCTTTTCCTGCGAGAGTCCAAGCAGTGTTCTGCGCAGCCGGATGCGTTTGCCAACATGGGCATCTATGGTTTCAGCGTGGGTGGATATCGTGGAGGCTGGATCCGTCAGAGGCTCGGTTTTGCTCACGACTGGGCTTTTTCCCGCGGTTGTGAAGGCTGGAACAGGAGGACGGATAACATGTAATCTTAATGTTTCATAAAGGAAAGATTGGGGTGTTCCACAAAAACAGTGTGCAATGAAACCATGGAAACGCCTGCCTTGTTTAGAGTCATGCTGTCGTGTCGGGTGGGCAGGTTGATCGTGGCCGGTTAAGGCGCTGCATGCAGGCGAACCCCAGGAGCACAAGGCACAGGGTCAGGGGGATGGACTGGCCCAGCCTGCCAAACAAGGTTGGCGGAAGTGAGGCAGGAAGAGCCACAGTAAGAACCCCCGCCTTGCCCCACCCCAGATGATCCAGCATGTGGCCCATGCCATCATAGGCGGTGGAAATGCCCGTATTGGCCGCGCGGGCCACGGGGAGGCCCTCCTCCACCGCGCGGAGCCGCACGGAGGAAAGATGCTGGCGCGGCCCCGCACTGTTGCCGAACCATGCATCATTGGTCACATTGGCCAGCCAGCGAGGGCGGTCATGGGGATCAACCACATCGCCCGAAAAAATAACTTCGTAACACACAAGGGGACCAACGGCGGGTATGTCCGCCAGATGCCACGTTTGCGGGCCAGGCCCTGCGGCCATGCCGCCTTGGGGTACAATCTGCAGGGGAATGAACGGGGGTTGGTATTCGCCAAAAGGCACAAGCCGCGCTTTGTCATATACTGCCTGCATGGCGCCGTCCGGGGCCAGCGCCACTACGGAGTTGCGGTAGTGCCCGGCATCATCCATGCGCAGCGCGCCCACAATGCCCGCATCGGCTCCTATGGCCCATTCCATGATGGCCTGCCGCGCGCGCGGGCTGTTCTGCAACAGGTCGTACCCGGGAAAAGCGGTTTCGGGCCAGAGAAAAACAATGGGACGAAAGCGCTCACCGGGCCTGCGCTGCGTTGTTTGCAACTCCTGTGCGGCCTGCATGCCCTGAGCGGTCAGGTGCAGGTAGCGCATGAAAATATCATGAGGGGTCTGCCGGCCGATCTTCTCGGCTTCGGGCACATTTCCCTGCACGATCACGGCAATGGGGCCGGGCTCACCTGTCGGGTGCACGGTATATAGCCGCAGGGCTCCGGCTGCGCACCAGACAAGAAGACCTGCCGCCGAACAGGCCAAAACGCGCCTGCGCAGAGGGGGCAAAAAGGGGATGGGCGTGGCCTTGGGCGCCATTATGCTGTTCACCCGGCGCGCCAGGGCTGTGTGTTCCAGCAAAGTGGCGCCGCACAGGAGCGAAAGCGCAACAAGGGCCAGGGTCAGCCCATCTTCCCCCACCCATGCGGCGGGTTGGATCAGCAGGCTGCCCATAGGGCCGGGAATGGCAAGGCAACTGCCAAGCGCGTTCCATGTAAAACCGCTGAAGATGAAGGTGCGGCCCATATCAAACAGGGTCCACAGGGCCGCAAAGGCGCTCAGTCGGCCTATGCCCGCAGGCAGGAGGGTGCATAGCGCGGCGGGAGCAGCAACGGTTGGTGCGAGAATGAGCGCGCAGCCAAGGGAGGGAAACGGGACAAACCACCAGAACTCATCCGCCCGGATCAGAACGGCATAAACCAGCCAGTAAAGACCCGCGGCATAGAACCCGAACCCGAACAGCGCTCCGGCCCAGGCCGCCCGCTTCCAGCTTTGGGTGGTGTTGAGCATCTGGCCCAGCAGGCCAAAGCTGAGGAGCAGGACAGGCAGACAATGCAGCGGTGGAAGTGCTAGCGTGGCAAGGCCACCCAGACCCAGCATGAGAGCGACAAAACAGAGAGTTTCCCGTTTTGGACAAAAGCGGGAAAACACGGTTCTAGGGGGCATGGGTGCGCTCATGGTCCAAGCAGGCCGCCCGTTTGATGGTCATCCGTTAACACTCAGGGCTCAATGCGGCTACAGGCTCGCGCCGTGCGTGGCCTAGTCCAGGGCGTCACGCAGGCGGCGTTCATAGTGGCGGTAGTATTTGTCCGCCAGCAGTTCGCTTTTAACCAGAATGGCAACATCCGTGGTGTTGAACTGCGGGTCAATCACCGCGCCATCCCCCACGTATCCGCCAAGGCGCAGATACCCCTTGATAAGGGGCGGCAGGCCAACAAGGCAGCGGCGTACGTTGAGTGTATGCGGGTCCGTGCGCAGCATTTCCACCCGCCGGTTCTCCAGGGCCCGCACGCGCAGGGCCGGAGGGGCCAGATGGTTATGGTAGAGGTAGGTCAGTTCGTCGGCAATCTGGTCGGGGTCCGTACAGGGCAGGCTGGCGCAGCCAAACAGCAGGTCTATGCGGTGCAGGAATATGTAAGAGGCAATGCCGCGCCACAAAAGCTGCATGGCCGCCCGGCCACGGTAGTTCTTGTCCACGCAGGAACGCCCGACCTCAAGCAGCCTGCCGGGGAATTCCTTGAGCGGGGTGATGTCATATTCATTGGAGGAATAGAACCGGCCAATTTTCTTGGCGGCATCCCCCTGCACAAGGCGATACGTCCCAATAACCCCGCGCGCGTCCGAGGCAATGGCATTGTCGATAACCAGAAGATGGTCGGCAACACTGTCAAACTCGTCAATATCACGCTTCAGGCGCAGGGTTTCCGCACTGGGGTGGGCACCCATTTCCTCGTAGAAAACACGGTAGCGCAGGGCCTGGGCCGCATCACGCTCATCATCCGTTTCGGCAATGCGAACACTCAGGCTGCCGCCGTGCAACTCGGGAAAGCGTGAGCGGTCCAGCTCCAGTGCCGAAAGCCCGCCTGTGGTTTGTGTGGAACTCATGTCTGGTCTTTCTTGCGGCGTGAGCGGGGTGTGGCTTTGCCAGATGAGGCGTTGGCGGGCTGGCGTTTTTTGCCAAACAGTTCCAGCCGCATGGAAACAAACTCAAAACCAAGCCGGTCCGCCACCTTCATCATGAAGGCTTCATGCTCCGGGTCTTCAAACTCGATCACTTTACCGTTATCAACGTCAATCAGATGATAATGGTGCCGGCCATGTTCCGTTGCTTCGTACCGAGCACGCCCGCCGCCAAAGTCCCGGCGTTCCAGAATACCTTTTTCTTCTAGCAGGCGCACCGTACGGTACACGGTTGCAACCGAAATGCGGGAGTCCAGCACTGCCGCGCGGCGGTACAGTTCCTCCACGTCCGGGTGGTCGTCTGCCTCGGAAAGAACACGTGCGATAACCCGCCGTTGTCCGGTCATTTTCAGGCCGTGTTCGATACACAGCTGCTCAATCCGTGATTCTGCCGCTTGTACCTTCAAGGTCACAAACCCTGCCTAGTGTTATCATCTCTGCGTTCGCCATTCAGGTAGCCGAAATCAGAGGTGTTTGTCCAATTTTACACCATCATACAGTTTTTTTATGGTGTGTATGCCTGTTGTAGGATGGTTGCCTGTTGTTTTTCCCTCAGAAGGAGGAAAGTCCGCATGAATAATACCCTGATGCCGGGACGGGAGGACGGTACCTGCACGGCTGTTCTGGATATTACGGGGGAAAAATGCCCCATGACATTTGTGCGCACCCGGCTGGCGCTGGATGTTCTGCCCCCTGGTGGGCTGCTGGCGGTGCGCCTTCTGGGCGAGGAGCCACACAGCAATGTCAGCCGTTCCGTGCGGGCGCTGGGCCACGCCATCTTGGCCGACACACCCCAGCCCGATGGCAGTGTGGTGCTGACGATCCGTAAAAAAGAGGCCGCATCCGCTTCAGCCTGACAGGAGGAGGAAAGCAGATGCGGCCTGCCATGGCGCGGGCCGGGTATGGTCTAGTTGTTCATGGCTTCGAAGAAGTCGTTGTTCGTTTTGCTGTATTTGAGCTTGTCGAGCAGGAAGTCCATGGCGTCCATGGTGCCCATGGGAGCCAGAATTCGGCGCAGCACCCACATTTTGGACAGGGTGGAGCGGTCAACCAGCAGTTCTTCCTTACGTGTGCCGCTTTTGGTGATGTCAATGGCGGGGAAGGTGCGCTTGTCGGCCAGCTTGCGGTCAAGGATCAGCTCGGAGTTGCCCGTGCCCTTGAACTCTTCAAAGATCACTTCGTCCATGCGGCTGCCGGTGTCGATCAGGGCGGTGGCGATAATGGTCAGGGAGCCGCCTTCCTCAATGTTGCGGGCAGCACCAAAGAAGCGCTTGGGCCGCTGCAGGGCGTTGGCGTCCACACCACCGGTCAGCACCTTGCCCGATGAGGGCACGACCGTGTTGTAGGCGCGTGCCAGACGGGTAATGGAGTCGAGCAGGATCACCACGTCGCGCTTGTGTTCAACAAGGCGCTTGGCTTTTTCGAGCACCATTTCGGTCACCTGCACATGGCGGTGTGCGGGCTCGTCAAAGGTGGAGGCAATGACTTCGCCACGCACGGAGCGGGCCATGTCGGTCACTTCCTCGGGGCGTTCGTCAATCAGCAGCACAATCAGGAACACTTCGGGGTGATTGGCCGAAATGGAGGAGGCAATGCTCTGGAGCATGACCGTCTTGCCCGAGCGCGGGGGGGCTACGATCAGCGCGCGCTGGCCCATGCCAATGGGGGAGACCAGGTCGATCACCCGTGGGGTGAAGTCCTTCTGGGCGCCTTTTTTGTTTTTGTCGCCCTTGGGTTCGGGGGCGGTTGCCTGGCTTTCCACTTCCATCTGCAAGCGGCGCTCGGGGTAGAGCGGGGTCAGGTTGTCAAAGTTGATCCGGTGGCGCACCGCATCGGGGGACTCAAAATTGATCGTGTTGATCTTGAGCATGGAGAAGTAGCGTTCGCCGTCCCGCGGGGCGCGAATCTGCCCTTCAACCGTATCGCCCGTGCGCAGGCCAAAGCGGCGGACCTGGGTGGGGGAGATGTAAATGTCGTCCGGGCCGGGAAGATAGTTGGATTCGGGCGCACGCAGGTAACCAAACCCGTCATGCATGATCTCAAGCGTGCCTTCGCCATAAATGGCCTGATCATTGTCCGCCAGTGTTTTGAGGATGGCGAACATCATGTCCTGCTTGCGCAGGGAGGACGCGTTTTCGATATTCAGGTCTTCAGCGCAGGCCAGAAGGTCGGCTGGGGACTTGGCCTTGAGTTCCGCAAGATGCATCTAATAAATGCCCTGACTGGCAAGAAAAGTTCAAAAGGGGAAGGTCCGGGTCGTTCCATGCGCGGCAGAGCCGGTCGGGGAGACCGGTAGCAAGCATGCCTGAGGAGGCATGTCCGAGCCAGAAGGAACCTGACAGGAAGGGAAACCGCTGGGCAGGTGAAGTCAGCCAGCGTCTTGGATAGGTATATTACCTGCGCTGGAATTGATCGTCAACACAGGATGTAGGGCCGCGCGCGGTGGTGGCGGGTGTTACTTGATCCCCCCCAGCCAGCCTTTTTTCCAGAACCAGAGCAGGGGCAGCACAATGGTCGTGGCCATAAGCCCAAGCGAGTACCAGTAGCCGAAGGACCAGTTCAACTCGGGAATATCCTTGAAGTTCATGCCGTAAATTCCGGCAATCAAAGTAGGGGCCACCCCGATAAAGCTGACCACGGTCAGCACTTTCATCACCCCGTTCTGTTCGATGTTGATGAAGCCCAGTGTGGCGTCGAGCAGGAACTCCACCTTGTCCTGCGACTGGGAGACATAGGCATCAAGCGAGGACAGGTCGCGGCTGACCGAGGTTATGCGCGCGCGCAGGACGCCCGACAGCGCATAGGCCGCGGTTGTTTTGCCGTCTTCATCAGCGGTGGGGGCGGCAAGGGGTGTGGGGG
>CALCDN010000036.1 GCA_937900755.1 uncultured Acetobacter sp.
GCGAGGAGGTCACTTCTTTTTCAAAAGCCGGGGTGGCTTTCTTGAGTTCCACGCGGTCATGCGGGCGCTTGGGGCCGGCAAGGGAGGGCACAACCGTGCTCAGGTCCAGCTCCAGCACGTCCGTGAACACGGGTTCGGGCGTTTTTGCGGTGCGGAACATGTCCTGTGCGACCAGGTATTCCTTGACCAGTTTAATGCGGTGTTCGTCGCGGCCGGTCTGGCGCAGGAAGTCCAGCGTCAGCTCATCCACGGGGAAGAAGCCGCAGGTCGCACCATATTCAGGGGCCATGTTGGCAATGGTGGCGCGGTCGGCAACGGGCAGGTGGTCAAGGGCTGGGCCAAAGAATTCCACGAACTTGCCAACGACGCCCTTCTTGCGGAGCATCTGCGTCACGGTCAGCACCAGGTCAGTGGCCGTGGCCCCTTCTGGCAGCTTGCCGATCAGCTTGAAGCCGATCACATCGGGGATGAGCATGGCAATGGGCTGGCCGAGCATGGCGGCTTCGGCCTCGATCCCGCCAACACCCCAGCCCAGAACGCCCAGACCGTTGATCATGGTCGTGTGGCTGTCCGTGCCGTACAGCGAATCGGGGTACACATAGTCCTTGCCACCCACGTTGGCGGTCCATGCCACCTGCGCGATGTATTCAAGGTTCACCTGGTGGCAGATGCCCGTGTCAGGCGGCACCACGGAGAAGTTTTCAAACGCTTCCTGGCCCCAGCGCAGGAAGGCATAGCGTTCCGCATTGCGTTCGAACTCGAGGGTGATGTTTTCCTGCAGGGCTTCATCGGTCCCGGCAAAGTCCACCATCACGGAGTGGTCGATCACAAGGTTGACCGGCACCAGCGGGTTGACCTTCTGCGGGTCACCCTTGAGGTTGACAATGCCGTCGCGCATGGCGGCAAGGTCGACCACGCCGGGAACGCCCGTGAAATCCTGCATGAGAATACGCGAAGGCTTGAAAGGCACTTCCTTGCTGCTGCACCCTTTGGGCAACCAGCCAGCAATGGACTTGGCGTCTTCCACGCTATAGGAGCGCGCATCTTCAAACCGGAGGATGTTCTCCAGCAGAACCTTGAGCGAAACCGGCAGGCGGCTTACGTCGCCAATGGTTTTTGCCGCTTCGGGAATGGAAAAATAGTGGTAGGTCTTGCCGTCAACCTCAAGGGTGCGGCCTGTTTTGAGTGAGTCGTGGCCAACCGATTTCATCGTCGCTTTCTCCCCGATCACAGCCGATGGCTGGTGATGCGTTCAGGACACCGTTGTGTTCCGTATTGTTCCGCACGGCGCTGCGTGCGTGTCCGCTCTTCGGACAACCGGCTTGATATCCCGTTGGGGCTAGAACATACCGGCACGGATAAAAGGCACAAGCGGGGGAGCGACCACGACCGCGCGAGCACTCCCGCTTTTTGTGTGATTACGGTAACAAAAAGGAGAAGTCCCATCTCCGTGAGCGCATCCTCCACCAGTGCCGAATCCTCTTTTGGCCCTGCTCCAACCCCTTCGCCCCTGCTGGAGGCCAAGGACCTGTGCGTGTTCCGCGGGGACCGCCTGGTGCTTGATGGCGTCAGCCTGAGCCTGCGCGCGGGCGACGCCATGCTGCTGACCGGCCCTAACGGCGCGGGCAAATCCACCCTGCTGCGCGTGCTGGCCGGGTTGCGCGTGCCGGATTCGGGCCAACTGGCATGGTGTGGGCAATCAATTTTTGAGGACCGCGCCGCCCATGCCGAGCGCGTGGCCTATATTGGCCACCAGGACGCGCTCAAACCCGGCCTGAGCGTTACCGAAAACCTGCACCTGTTCGCCCGCCCCGGTGCGCGCATGGCCGACGCGCTGGACGCCATGGACCTGCGCGCCCTGGCCGACCTGCCCGCCCGCATGCTTTCGGCCGGGCAGAAGCGGCGCACGGCCCTGACCCGCGTGCTGCTGGCCCAGGCCCCCCTGTGGCTGCTGGACGAGCCGAGTCTGGGGCTGGATTCGGCGGCCATAACCCTGCTGGGCAACGCCATGGCCGCCCACCGCGCACGCGGGGGCGTGCTGATCGCCACAACCCACGTGCCCCTGCCGCTGGACAATAGCTGCGCGCTGGACCTGCCTGGCGCTACCGACCCACGCCCCTTTGGCGCGTATGAGGGAGACGACACATGAACCGGCTGTTCTGGGGCATTGTCATGCGCGACCTGCGGCTGGCCCTGCGCCACGGGGCGGACACGCTGGGAGCGGTCCTGTTTTTTGTGGTGACGGCAACGCTGTTCCCGCTCGCCCTTGGCCCCTCGCCCGAGCTTTTGCGCCACATGGCGCCGGGCATTATCTGGGTCTGCGCCCTGCTGGCGGCCCTTTTGCCGCTGGACCGGCTGTTTGGCGCGGAACTGGAGGATGGCTCACTCGACCAGCTTCTCCTCCTTGGCCTGCCGCCAGCACTGGTGGCCCTTGCCAAAATAACCGCCCACTGGCTGACAACCGGCGTGCCGCTGCTGCTGGCGGCCGTGCCGCTGGCCGTTATGCTGGGCCTGCCCGCCTCCGCACTGCCTGTGCTGCTGGGGGGGCTGTTTTTGGGCTCCGTCGTACTCTCGCTGATCGGGGGGATGGGAGCATCCATTGTGCTGGGAGCCAGGCGCGGGGGCGTGCTGCTACCCCTGCTGACCCTGCCCCTGGCCACACCCGCCCTGATTTTTGGCGCCGCCGCCATAGACGCCGCCTCCAACGGCCTGCCCTGGCAACCCGACCTGGAACTGCTGGGCGCTTTTGTCGCGGGCACGCTCCCGCTCTGCCCCCTTGCGGCAGGGGCCGGACTACGGGCAGCGGCAGAGTAACCGCGCGCCACAAAAAAAGGGGGCGGGGCCACACCATGGCCACCACCCCCCCTTTTTTTCGGCCAGCCCGGCACATCGTGCCCGGCCCGCCAGCCCACTTTATTTTGCCGCCGGAGCCGCCGCCGGGGCGGCTGCCGCGGGTGCAGCCTTGGACGCGGCGGCCTTGGAGACGGCCTGAATATCCACCGAGGCATACCGCACGGCTTCCTGCGCGTCCCGCAGGGCTTCGCTGGCCTTGTAGGGGTCCTTGCCAATCTGCTTGGCCGCACGGGCCACGTCCTGCGTCACCTGCTCCAGCGGCACGGCGGCAATCACATAGTCCGCATCCACGCTGGTCACACGCAGCACTTCGGCCGCACGGGCGGGATTGCCGGATTTGAGGTGACGGTTGGCCGCGGCCACAGCGGCGGTTTTTTCCGGTGTTTCCTCCGCATTGGCGTTCAGCACCAGTTCGCCGTCAATTGGCAACCACGCCACCTGCTGCGTTGTGGGCGCGTTGGGGCGGGGGCGGGACTGGCCGGTTTTGCTCGGCATCAGTTCGGCTGCGGCCTTCTGGAAGGCGGTGTTGTCCTGCCGGGCCGTGGCCAGCGCCTGCTGGGCATTGGCGATAAGGGCCTTGGCGCCAGCCAGGTCGCCATCAAAAATGGCGGTGCGTGCGAGGGACAGATATTCGAACGCCATGCTACCATCATCGGAAAGACGGCTGAAATCCTGCGTGGCCGCGGACTGCGAAACCGTGCCGGACATGGCGGCACCTGTTGGTGCCTGCTGTGCATACAAAGGTGTTGCAGCAGCCGTTGCCACCAGAACCGTACCCAGCAGCATACCCATTCGTGTCATGATAACTCCCTTTACCCAGGGCCCCGATCATGGGCCTTGTGTCTGGAGCAATTGTTAAGCGCATCGGGCCGGCTGCAAAGGGCCGCGCGCACAATACAGGCCTGCCTTTATGGCAGGGGGGAGCCTGAAAAAGGAAAACCCCCCACCCACCGGGCCAGAACGGCACGGTAGTTGGGGGGTAAACCGTTTGCCTGCCCGCCGCGAGGAAAAAACCTCCACGCCGGGATAAGCTCAGATGTAGTGCTCGCTCAGCGGCGCAAAGCCGTTAAAGCGGGTCGAGCAATAGGTGGAAACGTAAGCCCCCGTGCCCAGCAGGTCGATCTGTTCACCCGAGCACAGGTCGAGCGGCAGGTCGTAGTGGGTTTTTTCGTACAGGATATCCGCCCCGTCGCAGGTTGGTCCTGCCAGTGCGACCGGCCCCGTGGGGGAGCCGTCACGCGCGGTGCGGATGGCGTAGCGAATGGATTCGCCCTCCGTTTCCGCCAGACCGCCAAAGCGCCCGATATCCAGGTACACCCAGCGAGGCCCTTCCTGCCGACCGCGTGCGCTTACCAGCACCACCTCGGTGCGCACAACGCCTGCCTCGCCCACAATAAAGCGGCCGGGTTCGACCAGCATTTCGGGCAATGCATTGCCAAAATGCTCGGTCATGGCGCGGCAGATGGCCCCCGCAAAATGGTCGATCTCGGGCACATCCTCGCGGTAGCGAATGGGGAAGCCCCCGCCCAGGTTGATCATGCGCAAGTCCAGCCCGGCGTCACTCAGGTCCGTGAACAGGCTGGCAACGCGGGCAATGGCGGCTTCGTACGCTTCGGCCGAGAGCTGCTGGGAACCAACGTGGAAGGACAGGCCATACGGGTCCAGCCCCAGCGCACGCGCTTCCAACATAAGGTCCCGCGCGGATTCGACCGTTGTGCCGAACTTGCGCGAAAGCGGCCATTCCGCATCGTAATTGTCCACCAGCAGGCGGCAGTACACGCGGCTGCCCGGTGCGTGCTGGGCAATTTTTTCCAGCTCCTCGCGGCAGTCAAACACGAACATGCGCACGCCAGCCTTGTAGGCGGCCTGGATGGCGGACACCTTTTTGACCGTGTTGCCAAAGGAAATGGCTTCGGGGTCCGCCCCTGCCTCAAGGCAGAGGGAGACCTCCTCCCACGATGCAGCGTCAAAGCAGGAGCCAAGCCCGACCAGACGGGTCAGGATGGGCATGGCCGGGTTGGCCTTGACGGCATAGTAAATGCGCGCGAGCGGCAGGGCCTTGCCCAGCGCGCGGTAGCGGGCTTCCACCTGGTCAACATCGACGACAAGGCAGGGCGTTGCCGGCTTTTGCTCGGCAAGAAAACGGGTGATTTTGGGATTCATGTCCCCACTCCCCCAGTATCAGGCTCCCCCGCCTGATGTGCGGAGAAGGACGTTGCGAAACGGTCTAACGGACCAGCGAAAGGCAGACCTGCGAAGAGGTCCCGATTAGCCAGAACGCTTGACGTCGTTGCGTAACCTCAGAGGGCCAGTGGCACGTGCGTTGCTGCGTAGGGGGGTGGATATGAGACCAAACCGACACAAGCGCAAGTAAAAAATCCAGATAAAACAAAAAAACTTGGCATGCTCCCCCAACCCCCGATAAGACTTGAACAATATTACGGTTACTTCACGCTTTTCCGCCTCTCCATGTTCATGAAAAGTCTTTGCGCGCTCCATATGTGAAGGAAGCCCCACCAGACTCCACAACGGCCCCGGACGGCCATGGCGCGCATGTGGAGAGCCCGGTGCCTTATCGGGCCAGACCACAGACCAAGGATATTTCTGAATTCATGCAGGCTCTCTGGCAGTCGGACCGTTCTCCCCTTACCCACCCAAGCGGGCATAACGCCCCTGTGCTGAGTGCCAAGCTGCGCTTTGCAAGCCCGTGGGCCATGAGCCGCAAGGACTGGCGGACCATTGTGTCCAACACGGTCAAAAACCTTATTTTTGGCCCCACCACGCTGGTGGCCGCGGGGTGCGCGTTCTATACCACCCTCTCGCTCTTCCCCGCCATCAGCGCCATGATCTCCATCTACGGTCTGGCGTTTGACGTGCAGACCGTGGCCCCGCAGATGGACATCCTGCGTAACCTGCTGCCGCCAAGTGCGTTCAACCTGCTCTATGACCGGGTGCAGACACTGGTGGCCGAGCCACCCTCCTCCCTGACCATGAACCTGATCATCTCGCTCACGGTCGCACTCTGGTCAGCTTCCGCTGCCACGCGCTCCATCCTGTCCGCCCTGAACATTGCCTACAACACGCGCGAGAACCGGAATTTTCTGGTGTTCCAGGCCACCGCCTTCGCCATGACCCTGTCTGGCATCCTGGGGGCCGTGCTCACGCTGGCGCTGCTGGTGGCCATGCCGCTACTGCTCGCGCTGCCCGCCATTTTGCACATTCCCACCCCGCCCGGCTCCATCGAGTTCGCGGCGCGGTGGAGTGGGCCTGTGGTCATGTTCACTTTTGAAACGCTGGCCCTGTCGGCCCTGTACCGCTTTGGCCCGGACCGCAAGCGGCATACACAATGGCGCTGGGTCCTGCCCGGCGCCCTGACATCCACCATTACGTGGATCATGGCGTCACTCGGGTTTTCATATTACGTGGCGCATCTGGCCAGCTACAACGCGACCTACGGCCCGCTTGGCGCCTTTATTGCAATCATGATGTGGTTTTTTGTGACCGCATGGGTGGTGCTGATGGGGGCGGAACTGAACGCCCAGATGGAAGGCTATGCCCTTGGGCTTATCCATCCGCCAGAAAGCGATTCCATGCTGGCCAGCAAACCGGCCACGCCAACAGACTGCCCACGCACACCTGGGGCTGACCTGTAGGCCCGCCCAACCCTCTTATCTATTACGGGTGACCGAAGCGCTTGCGCTGCAGGCGTACCGGCCGGCTATGCTTGCCAGCCTGCTGTTTGGGGGGGGGCGATCCGCGTCTCCCGCGTCTCGGGGGCGGTGGCCCCTTCCTCGGGGG
>CALCDN010000037.1 GCA_937900755.1 uncultured Acetobacter sp.
TACGCCATCGCTCAGTGTCTCGTGGGCTCGGAGATGTGTATAAGAGACAGCCCCCGGGCCGACCAGAAAAGTTTCCGGCACGCCCGAAATGCCCCATTCAATTCCGGCCCGGCCATCATGGTCATCGCCCAGACGGGTAAAGGGATTGCCCGAGTGGCGCAAAAAACTGGCGGCGTTCTCGGGCTTGTCCTTGTAGGCGATACCCCACATGTCCAGCCTGTCCTTGAGGGTCATGAGCGTTGGCATTTCTGCAAGGCAGGGTATGCACCATGAGGCAAAAAAGTTGACCAGCACCGGCTTGCTCACCTGTTGCAGGTCCTGCGCGGTAAACCCGTCCGCCGGGGGCAGGGGGGGCAGGGTAAAGTCCGGCACCGGGCGGTCCAGCACGGGTGTGTTGATGTCGTGCGGGTTGAAGGAGCCGCGCTGCATGCCGCTCAGCATTTTCCAAAAGGCAACACCGGCAACACCGGCTCCAGCCAGCGGCAGGGCCATAAGCAGGCGGCGGCGGGTCAGGTTGTCCGAAGGTGTGGTCATGGTACGCTCACGGTTGCGGGGGTGGGTTTGGCCCGTTGGGGGGCGCCAACACGCATGCGCCGGTCGGAAAGGGACAATGCCCCACCAAACGCCATGATCAGCGCACCCAGCCACATCCATGGTGCCAGCGGGTTGTAGTGCAGGCGCAGCACGTAGGTCGGGTTGGCGTCGGGGCCATGTTTGTCGCCCAGAACGCCGTACAGGTCGGCCAGCATGTTGGTGTGGATGGCAACGTTTGTTGTGGTCTGGTTCTGGCTGTTAAAACTGCGCTTGGACGGGTGCATGACGGTAACCAGGTGGCCATTGCGCCGGACTTCCAGCGTTGCCACCATGGCTGTGTAATTGGGGCCGGGTTCCTGCGTCACGGCCTTGAGGGTCCATGTGTACCCGGCCAGTTGTTCCGTGGTGCCAATGGGCACTTCCACAATTTTGTGCTGTGCCTGGGACATGGCGGCAAGGCCCAGCACGGTAATGCCCACGCCCGCATGGGCAATGGCGGTGCCAACAATGGCGCGGGGCAGCATGCGCGCCCGCTGGATGGATGTGCCAACAGGTGCGCGAAACAGGCGTGTGCGCCCGGCAAGGTCCGTGGCGCTTGCGGTAATAACCCACAGGGCCGCCGCCGCACACAAAATGGCCAGCACGCCAGACAGGGCAAATACCGCAACAGCGCAGGCCAGAGCCGCCACGATGGCCGCCAGCCAGAGTTTTTGCAGCACGGGCCACAGTTGCGCGCGCTTCCACGGCAGCATGGGGCCAAACCCCATGAAGATGAACAGCGGCAGGGCCAGTGGAATGGTGGTCGCGTCAAAGAACGGTTTGCCGACCGATATGGTGCGGTCAAACAGCAAGGACATGAAGGGCGGATACATGGTGCCGGTCAGCACCACCGCACACAGGGAGCACAACAGTATGTTGTTGAGCACCAGCGCCCCCTCGCGCGAGATGGGGGCGAATAGCCCGCCAGCCGTCAGCGTTGGCGCGCGGTAGGCGAACAGGGCAAGGGAGCCCCCAATGACAACACCCAGGAGGCCCAGAATGAACACCCCGCGCGCGGGGTCGTTTGCAAAGGCGTGCACCGAGTTCAAAATACCCGAACGCACAAGGAACGTGCCCGAAAGCGAGAACGAGAAGGTGGCGATGGCCAGCAGCACGGTCCAGATTTTAAGGGCTTCGCGCTTTTCCACCACAATGGCGGAGTGGATCAGGGCGGTGCCGGTCAGCCAGGGAATGAGCGAGGCATTTTCCACCGGGTCCCAGAACCAGTAGCCCCCCCAGCCCAGTACGTAATAGGACCACCACGACCCCATGGCGATGCCGCAGGTTAAAAAGCACCATGCGGCCACGGCCCACGGGCGCACCCAACGGCCCCATGCGGTGTCGACCCGGCCTTCCATCAATGCCGCGATGGCAAAGGCGAACGGCACGGCAAAACCCACGTAACCCGTGTATAAAATGGGGGGGTGGAAGGCCAGCCCGGGGTCCTGGAGCAGGGGGTTCATACCCTGCCCGTCCATGGGTGCGGGCCAGATACGCGCAAACGGGTCCGATGTGGTCAGGCAGAACAGCTCAAACCCCGTGGCGACAAGGCCCAGCACGGCAATAACGCGCGCACGCAGGGCGGAGGGCAGGTTACGCCCGAAGGCAGCGACCGCCGCGCCACACAGGCCCAGAATAAGCGCCCAGAGCAGAATGGAGCCTTCGTGGTTCCCCCACACGCCGGTTATCTTGTAGAGCAGGGGTTTGGAAACCGCGCTGTTTTCCGCAATGTTCTGGACCGAAAAATCATCCGTGACAGCAGCGTAAATCAGGCTGAGGAAAGACACGCCAAGGGCGATCATCTGCCCAAGTGCCAGGCCGGGGGCCAGGGCCATAAGGCGCACATCGCGCCGGGATGCGCCAATAAGGGGAATAATGCCTTGCACGGCGGCCAGCACACAGGCCAGCGCAAGGGCGTAATGTCCAAGTTCGGGGCTTAACATATCTGGGGGGAGGCTCCCGTCTTCTTTTTCAGGCTGTTCAGTTTGCCGCAGCGGGGGCGGAAAGAGTTTTGTTTGCGTCCTGTACGGTCATGTTGTTCCAGCTTGCGGCACTGGGGGGCGGGCCAAAACGTGGGTCCCATTTACCGGATTTTTTAAGTGCTTCGGCCACTTCCTTGGGCATGTAGGTCTCGTCATGCTTGGCCAGCACCTCGCTCGCCATGAACTCATGCGGGGGTTGGACCGTGCCAATGGCGACAACACTCTGCCCCTCACGGAACAGGTCGGGCAAAATGCCTTCGTAATGCACGGTCACGGCGGCCTGGCCATCGGTCACGGCAAAGGTTGCGACCGGGGTTTCGCCATGTTTTTCACGCTTGACCGAGCCCGCTACAACCATGCCCCCCAGCTTGACCGTACGGTCCGCTGGTGGGGGGGAGGCTTCTACCTGGGATGGCGTTACAAAAAAAACAATGTCGGACGAAAAAGCCCGCAGGATCAGGGTGGCCGCAGTGCCAAGGCAGGCAACACAGGCAAGGACAAGCCAGAGGCGACGGGTCTTGCGGGTCATGGAGTAAGGGGTGTTCCTGCGTTGCGGTTATGGGTCTGCTCAAGGGCTGCCAGCCTGGCACGGTCGCGTTTGAGCCTGAGTGCCGCACCAAGGGAGAGAGCGAGCGCCATAACGGCGGCCAGCCCGTAGCTGGCCACAATATAGGGAAGGTGGGTCATGCGGCCCCTCCACCCCGGCGGGGGGAGGAAAGTAGCGCGCGAATACGGCTTTCCATGACCGCGGCCCGGGTACGGGCCACAACAATGGCGGCAAAGCCGAGGGAAAACCCGATGGTGGAAAGGGCTAGCGGCCACAGCATGGAGGCGGACATGGTGGGCGCACCTGTTATGGTAATGCTGTCGGGCTGGTGCAGGGTGTTCCACCATTGCACGCTGAACTTGATAATCGGCAGGTCCACGGCTCCGGCCAGCGCCAGAATGGCGGCGGCACGGTAGCCGCGCTGGGGGTCATCAAACGCGCGGATGAGGGCAATATGCCCGAGGTAGAGAAAAAACAGGACCAGCACGGAGGTCAGGCGCGCATCCCATACCCACCATGTGCCCCACATGGGCTTGCCCCAGATGGAGCCTGTGGCCAGGCACAAGGCGGTAATGCATGCGCCAACCGGGCCTATTTCCACCGCTGCCAGGTCTGCCAGCGGGTGGCGCCATACCAGCGAGAGCAGGCCGCACAGGGCAAGTCCTGCATAACCGCCCGATGCCAGCATGGCCGCGGGCACATGCACATACATGATGCGTACGGAATCCCCCTGTTGCCAGTCAGCGGGGGAGTAGAACAATCCCCAGCCCAGGCCCACAAGGGTAAAGGCAATGGCGGGCCATGTCAGCCACGGCTGAAGGCGCGCGCCCAGCTTGAGAAACCGGCCGGGGTTGGCGTATCGGTGAAAAAAACTGCCAGTACGCGCGACAAGGGTCGGTGAGGCGCTCAAAAGTTGGTCCGCTCCGTCTGTCTGGTTCGGGGCCAGGGGGTACACCCTTGCCCGAGGGGGGTGGTATGTCTCAAAGTGGGACTGCTGGTGTCTCCTTTATAGCATTATAAGCGTTCTGACACGATGCAGTTCTTCATGGGCGACCATGCCCGTAAGACACAACAGAAGGAAAAAGAGGCATGTTGTTCGCCATTATCTGCACGGATCGCCCCGATGCGCTGGAGTTGCGCATGGCCACCCGCGCACAGCATCTGGCCTTTCTGGAGGCCAACAAGGCGGCCATTCAGTTTGGTGGTCCGCAGCTTGATGTAAACGGCAAGCCCTGTGGCAGCCTGATCTTGCTTGATGTCGAGGACCGCGCGAGTGCCGAGGGCTTTGCCGCAGCCGATCCCTACGCCAAGGTGGACCTGTTCGAGAGCGTGATCGTGCGCCCGCTGCGCACGGTTTTCCGTGATGGGCAGATGGCTGAATAACATGACATTCTGGCTGATAAAGAGCGAGCCTGACGCGTTCAGTTGGGATGAGCAGGTTGCAAATGGTGTAGAGCCATGGACCGGAGTTCGGAATTATCAGGCCAGGAAGAACCTTGCCGCCATGGCGGTGGGGGACAGGGCCTTTTTCTACCACTCCAACGTGCAGCGCGCGATTGTGGGCGTGGTGGAAGTGGTGCGTGCCGCCTACCCGGACCCCACGGCTGAAAGTGGCGCCTGGGTGTGTGTGGACGTCAAGGCGGTTGGCCCCATGCCCACCCCCGTAACCCTTGCCCGGATCAAGGCTGAACCGGGGCTGGAGGAGCTGGCGCTGGTCCGGCAGTCCCGCCTGTCCGTCTGCCCTGTCTCGGGTGAACACTGGCAGGCATTGTGCCAGATGGGGGGGTGGAAAGAGGGCGGCTAGGACGGGTCGGTTTCCACCACTATCAAATTGTTGTGAAAAAGGCCGCCCAACCGGGCGGCCTTTGCCATTTTATGCGCGGGCGGCGGATATGGGCTCAGCCCTGTGTGGCCTGCATCCATGCCTGCGCGGAGCGGTTGCCGGAGCGACAATAGGCAAAATACGGCCCCGGCAGCGTGTTGAGCACTTCCTGCGTTTCCAGCACCACGTCGGAGGTGGGGGGCACGCCCGAGGCCATGGGAATGGCAATAAAGGTCAGCCCGGCTTCACGCACGGCCTCGCCAATGGTGTCAGCCGTGGGCTGGCCCGCCTCCTCGCCATCGGGGCGGTTGCAGATCACGGTTTTAAACCCGGCTTCCTTGATCGCGGCAATGTCGCTGAGCGCGATCTGGCCTGTTACGGCAAAGTTCGGGGCAATGGATTGATACTTCATGGGTCGTGTAATCCTGTAAACAGTGAGCCTGATCTGAGCAGGATGCGGTTTTTGCGCCCCAATGCAAGGGCTGTGCCGGTATGCGGGGTGTTGCGCGGTCCGTGGGGCCTAGCGGTGAATGAAGTACATGTCGGAATACAGGTTTTTCAACGCGGCATGGTCGGCCAGGCAATGGCGGACAAGCAGGGCGCGCAGGCTGACCGCCGCCTGTTGCACGGACGGGTCGGTGCTGTTTGTCTGCAAGGCTGGGTAGTGCGTCATGCAGGCCTTCAGGGTGGGGTTGTCCATGTCCACGCCACTGCTGATTTTGGCCTTCAGCGCATCATAATAGTCGGAGACCTCGGTATTGGAGGTCCATTTGACCAGGGACGTATCCACTTTGCCCTTGTGCATGAAGTAGGCCACCGTCATGAACCCTGTTTCTGGCGCATGGCTGCCAGCCTGAACCGTCATGTGGCAGGCGCGTTGGAAATAGGGCGGAAAGCTGACGTTGGGCATGGCGGTGGATGCCGTGACCTTGATCTGCGGCGGGGTGCCCGGCGCGGGAGTGGAGGCATCCTGCGCGTCCGCATCGCCGCCCATGTGGGCTTTTTGCCATGCTTGTGCCAGAAGTGGGTAGTACCGGATGGACTGGCACAGGCTTGGGTCCGTGCGGGCGTCGGCCAGGGCCATGTCGTAGGTTTTCTGCTCTGCTGGAGTGGCGCATGCGGCCAGTGCCAGAACCGAGGCGACACAGCCCAGGCGGCCCAGGCCACGGTTGCGGCGCGCTCTGGAGGAGCCAGCACGTGGGGAAAAGAGACGGAAAAAACCAGCCATGAGGAAAACTCCTTAAAAGCGGCGCGGCATTTTAAACCAGATTCTGCAAGGACGTTATTTAAGGGCTTGGGGCCGGGCTTACAACGCTGTTCACGCAGGCGTTGGGGGCATGTTGTAACAGGTCATCTGTTTTTCATGGGGGCGGCCTGTTATGATCTGCCCGAATACATGGCATAACGGCGCTCTGGCGGCGCCGGTTGTCGCATTTGCTGTAAATGAGGCAGGTAGCAGACAGGAAAGGCACGTATGAGCATGAAGGAAACAGCAGGCAACGCCCTGACCCCGCTGGCACTGAATGGCCGCGAACTGGGGGAGCTGGAAACCGCCCTGATCGCGGTTGAATCCGGGCGTGGCGTTCTGGTGCGTCTGGCGGACCTTATGGGCGGGGCCGTGGGCCCCGCCGCGCCGCTGGGCCAGCGGGGGCTGGGCATGGCCCCCCACCTGGAGCAGCAACTGCGCGCATTGGCGGAAACCGCCCATTCCCGCGCGGT
>CALCDN010000038.1 GCA_937900755.1 uncultured Acetobacter sp.
ATCAAATATACTCGTTACAAAACGTCCACCTTTGGTCCCAGAACTATAAAAACGATACCACCTCAAAAAAGACGCCATGCCATCAATCAGCTCAGTCCGAGGCTGCCAGCCCGTTAACTGACGGATAGCGGCAATATCCGCCCATGTTTTTTCCACATCTGCTGCGGGGCGTGGAAGCTCATGGATATAGGCTTTGGTCTCCAGCACCTCCTCAAGCACGTCTATGAGCTTGCGCACGCTCTGGGGGCGCTGGCTGCCAACGTTGAGCACGCGGGCCGTGCCTGCCTGGGGTGGTTTGTCAAACACCGCCAGCACGGCGGACACCACATCGGCAATATATGTAAAATCGCGCGACAGGGCGCGACCGCTATACAGGGTGACAGGCCGCCCCTCCATAATGGCGCGGGTAAAGCTGTAATAGGCCATGTCCGGCCGCCCCCACGGGCCATAAACGGTAAAGAACCGCAGGCCCGTCTGGGGGATGCCGTAGAGGTAGCTGTAGGTGGAGGAGGTCAGCTCCGCGCTGCGCTTGCTGACGGCATAGAACGAGCCGGGCTGGTCCACGGGGTCGGTTTCGGAAAAGGGGAGCTTGTTGTTGCGGCCATAGACTGAGGAGGAGGAGGCGTAAACCAGGTGCTCCAGCCGGGGCAGCCTGCGTGCAAGCTCCAGCACGCCCACATGCCCGCGCACGTTGGCGTCCGCGAAGGCGTAGGGGTTCTCCAAGGAGTAGCGGACCCCCGCCTGCGCGGCAAAGTGGAAAATACCCCGGATATGCGGTTCCCGAACCGCAAGCGCCATGAGCCCCTCGGGCTGGCTGACGTCCAGACCATGAAAGACAAAGCCTGGATATTGCTCCAGCAACAGCAGGCGGCTTTTTTTCAGGTTCGGGTCCAGGCATGGGGTCAGGTTGTCCACCCCGATGACCCGGTCGCCCCGCTCCAGCAACGCCCGCACAACATGAAAGCCAATAAACCCGGCTGCCCCGGTGACCAAAAATGCCAAAATTCTGCCTCGTGACCCAAGTGCTCCAGAGCTCCGCCAGCCAATGCCCTGTCGGGGGCTTCTAGCGGAGTGCTGGCGGCGCGTCAGGGCGTTTTTGTGGTTGGCTGGCCTGTTTGTGGCAAGGCTGGCGCCGGGGTTGCGGGCGCAAGGGAGGCGGCTTCCACCTTGTCCCCTACCATGATGCCCAGTTTGGCGGTCACGCCACCGGCCAGTTCCAGCGTGGCCAGAGCGGGGCCGTGGCTGCTGATATGGGCCAGACTTTGCGGCACCGCGTTTTCCACAATGGCCTGCACGCGCTGGTCAGGCCCGATGAACACGATGTCGAGCGGGACAAGGGTGTTTTCCATCCACATATCGCTCTGCTGGGGCGCTCCCCACGGGAACAGCATGCCGCCATCGGCTGGCACCTGCGTGCGGAACATCTCGCCCACCTGCTGCTGGCGCGGTGTTCGGGCCACTTCCACCCCGAAAACATGCTTGCCCGAAGCCGAAACAATACTCAGGGACTCCTTGGGCAGGGATGGCTGGGCCTGTGTGGGCTCGCCTGCATCCTCCGCCACGGCGGGCACCCACGCCACACCCGCACTCCCCACCAGTGCGGCCATAAGCAGCCCGAACAGTTGCTTGTTCTTCACGTCCTGTTTTCTCCTGCTCTTAATTCTCGTCTTGCAAAAACGGGTTACCCGTCCGTTCCGCGCCCAGTGTGGACAGGCTACCATGACCGGGCACTATCACAATATCATCCCCAAGCGGCAGCAGCTTCTGGCGTATGCCCTGTATGAGCTGCGCGGCATTGCCATAGGCAAAATCCGTGCGCCCAACGGAGCCACGGAACAGCACATCGCCCACAAAGGCAAAGCGGGCGCGCTCGTCCACCAGCACAACATGGCCGGGCGTGTGGCCGGGCACATGCACCACGCGCAACTGGCAACCCAGGTAGTCCAGGACCTCCCCATCGCGCGCAAAGCGGTCGGGCGAGACGTTCTCCAGCCCGGAAAGGCCAAAGTGGCGCGCCTGATCGGTTATGGAGGAGAGCAGGAACCCATCACGCTCATCCGGCCCGATCACGGCGGGGCGGGGCTTGCCCTGCGCCTCCAGCCCACGGCACAGGGCGGCCACACCGCCTGCGTGGTCGAGGTGGCCGTGGGTCAGCACGATTGCCTTCAGGTCCAGGTTTTTGCGCTGCAAAAAGTCCAGCAGCACATCCGCGTCCCCCCCGACATCCACCATGATGCACTGGCCCGTCTCCTCCTGCCACAGGATGGAGCAGTTCTGCCTGAAGGGCGTAACCGGAACGATGCGTAGCTGCATGCCGGGGTAGGAAACCTGCATATGCGACCTCTCTCTTGTGCGCCGTGTTTTAGCCAGTATGCCAAAAAAAAGCTGCCAGACGGACCCATCTGGCAGCTTTTTGTCAAATGCTGACGGTTCTGTTCAGCCCGGTAGCACCCAGCCAGTGGCCGGAATATCAAAATGCTTGTGCAGTTCGTGGGCGGGAATGTTGGTCAGGTCCTTGATCAGGGTCTTGATCACCTTGGCCTGGGCGGGCTTGCTCAGGTGGGCGCGGATGTCGTGCATGATGGGGGCGGGG
>CALCDN010000039.1 GCA_937900755.1 uncultured Acetobacter sp.
GTTTTTGTGCGTATTTTCAAAGCTTTCGCTTTCCACCATCTGGCGGCGGAGCCAGAACACAAGTAACGCCCCCCCCGCCCCGATCAGGAAGGGAATACGCCAGCCCCAGCTGGCAATCTGCTCAGGTGTTAAAAACACATATTGCATGACCAGCAGCACGCACAGCGCCAGCAACTGCCCCATAACCAGCGTGACATACAGAAAACCCGACCAGAACCCCCGGTGCCGCGGGGTGGAGACCTCGGCCAGATAGGTGGCGGAGGCACCGTATTCCCCGCCAAGGCTCAGCCCCTGCACAAGCCGGGCGAGTACGAGAATGACGGGGGCCGCAACCCCGATCCGCTCGTATGTGGGGCACAGGGCTATGGCCAGCGAGCCAAAACACATGGCCAGAACGGAAAAGGTCAGGGCTTTGCGCCGCCCGTACCGGTCCGCCGCCATGCCCAGAAGCCACCCGCCAATGGGGCGCATAAAAAAGCCAACGGCAAACACCGCTGCCGCATTGAGCAGCTCGGCCGTCTGGTTGCCGTGTGGAAAAAACGCATGGGCGAAGTAGATGGTGAAGGAAGAATAGACGTACCAGTCAAAATATTCGAGCAGGTTTCCGGCTGACCCTGCCAGGATACCCCGAATGCGTTGTGCCGTGTTCAAGCTGCGCTCTCCACTCTTGGGCTTTTTGTCTTGTTGGTGAACAGGACACCGTGGGCAAGGGTAGTATCATTACCGCGCGGGCCTTGTCATTACGTTCACGTCATAAGGAATGTTGCGTGGCGGCACGGCTTTTTGTTCAAAAACAGGGGGCCGGGGTGCTTGCCCTTGGCCTGAACATAAGACACAACAGGGTATGAGTTCTGTAATTGTTCTTGTGTGTGTGGCGGTCACGGCTCTTTTGCTCGGGGGGGTGATGGCGCATGTCCTGCGCAAACCAGCGGCGAAAAGCCCCGATAGCGACATGCTGGCGCGCCTTTACGTGATGATGGAGCGTGAAGCCGCCGCTGCGCGGGCCGACACGTCCGCCCAGAGAACCGCCATGAGCGAAATGGAGCGCGCATTTGGCGAGCGGCTGGAGCGCATGCGCACGGAACTGGCCGAGCAGCTTGGCAGCCTGTCCGGCGGTCTTGGGCGCGAGCAGGCCGAGGCGCGGGCTGCCCAGTCCGAGGCCCTGCGCAACATGGCGGAGGCCTCCGCCCAGCAACTTTCCGCCATCCGTCATGCTGTAACCGAGCAACTGCACGAGGCGGTGGAGCGGCAGATGCAGACATCGTTCCAGCGGGTGCTGGAACAGTTTACCGCCATGCAGAAAGCCATGGGCGAGGTCCGCGCCATGACCGCCCAGATCAGCGACCTCAAGCGGCTGTTCAGCAACGTCAAAACCCGTGGTGGCTGGGGGGAGGCGCAGTTGCGCGCCATTTTGGACGATGTGCTGCCACCGGGTACCTATGAGAGCAATGTACGGCTTGGGCCGGGGAATGACGTGGTGGAATTTGCCATTCGCATGCCGGTCAAAACCGAAACTCCACCCCTTATGCCAGTGGACAGCAAGTTTCCGACCGAAGCCTATGAAAAACTCCTCAATGCGGCGGAAGAGGGCGATGTGGCGGGGGAAAAAGCCGCGCGCAAGTCGTTGGAAAATACGGTGCGTGTGGAAGCCCGTAAAATTGCCACCAAATACATCCAGCCTCCCGCAACCGTTGAGTTTGCCGTGCTTTATCTGCCAACCGACGGGCTTTATACCGAAGTGGCCCGTATTCCGGGGTTGATAGATGAGGTGGGGCGGCAGTTCCGGGTCATGGTCATGGGGCCTGCCCTTATGCCCGCCATGCTGCGCACGATCCACCTGGGGTATGTCACCCTCGCCCTGGAAGAGCGGACGGAAAGCATTGCCCGCCTGCTGGGGGCCACACGGCAGGAAATGCTGAAGATGGATGGTGTGCTGGACAAGCTGGCGCGCAATGCGCAGGCTATGTCGTTTTCCATTGAAGAGGCCAGACGGCGCACCAGGGTGGTCACACGCAGGCTGAAGGAGCTTGATAATCCGGTTGCGGTGGAGGACGAGGGCGAAGAGTCTGAAATTGAATTTAGTGGCCATACGAAGGGTAGCACTGCAACAGGGTAGAACATGAGCGAGAGGGCAGATATGTCTGAAGATGATACGCTACCCCCTTTCCTGGAGGGGCGGACGGTTCTCCTTATCGAGGATGACGGCAGGATTGCCGAGGAGATTGTGGGCGAACTGACAGGTCGCGGCTTTAACGTCCACCATGAGGAAACCGGCAATGCGGGGCTGGATGCGGCCTTGCGGGGCGAAGCCGATGTCATGGTGGTGGACCGGCTCTTGCCCGGCTGCGATGGCCTGTCCGTCATAGAGACCATGCGCCAGCAGGGGATTCGCGCCCCGGTGCTGGTTCTGTCCGCCCTGTCGGCTGTGGATGACCGTGTGACGGGGCTCAAGGCCGGGGGGGATGACTACCTGACCAAGCCTTTTGCCATGGAAGAGCTGGTCGCGCGCATAGAGGCCCTGCTCCGGCGGCCCGATGATACGCGCAACACCCGGCTGCGCGCTGGCCCGCTGGAAATGGATCTGATTGAACGCCGCGTCTGGCGCGACGGGCGCGAGATTGACCTGTTGCCACGGGAGTTCAGGCTGTTGGAATATCTCATGCGCAGGCCCAGCCAGGTGCTGACCCGCTCCATGCTGCTGGAGGATGTGTGGCAGTACCGTTTTATCCCGCGTACCAATCTGGTTGATGTGCATATAGGCAAGCTGCGCAGGAAGGTTGACGCGCCGGGGGAGGAACCCCTTATCCAGAGTATTCGTGGCACAGGGTTCCAGCTGCGTGTTTCTGACTGAGGTTTTTCGGACAGCCACATTTCGGATTACCCTCATGGCGCTGGCGGCGATGGCTGGCGTCATGCTGATGCAGTTCGGGCTGGTCTATGCCCAGATGGAGGCGGTGGAATCCCGCCGCTCCACCGAGCTGCTGCAAGGAGAGGCCGAATTGCTGGCCCAGATGTCGCCTGAGCATCTGGAATATGTGATCCGCCGCCGCGCAACGGACGACCTGCGGCTGATCATCAACAGTGCCGGGCTGTTTGATGCGGGGCATGCGCTGATCGCGGGCGACCTGCATACATGGCCCAAGGGGCTGCTGGCGGATGGCAAGCCGCACAATATTGAAATCTACCCCGAGGAAGGAGCCGCCTACCCGCTGCGCCTGCTGGCGGTAACACTGCCAGACCACACCATTCTGGTGCTGGGGCGCAGTTTTCATCTGCTGGCGGAACAGAAGTTCATGCTCCGCCATGCCATGCTGGTGGCGGCGGTGCCGACCTTTTTGTTCGCACTTTTCCTTGGCGTGGCCCTCAGCCACCGCGCCCTTTCGCGCGTGAAGGAAATGCACGAGGCCATAGACCGTATTATGGCGGGCGATATTCATGAACGCCTGCCAGCCAACCGCGAACGTGACGACCTGGAGCGGCTGGCCGGGAGCGTGAACCGCATGCTCGACCGGCTGGAACATCTGATGGACGGCATGCGCGCGGTGGGCAACGATATTGCGCATGACCTGCGCACCCCGCTCTCGCGCGTGCGGGCAAAGCTGGAGCGCGCCCAGTCGGGCGAGCGGGACCCCGAACAGCTTGAGGCGGCCATAGGCCGGGCGGTGGATGACCTGGACCAGTGCCTAGGCATTATTACCGCCCTGCTCAGGATTGCGGAAATAGAGAACAGTCGCCGCATGGCGGGGTTTGCGCAGGTCAGGCTGCGGGCATTGATGGATGATGTGTTCGATCTGTACGAACCCATTGCCGAAATGGAGGACAAAAAACTGCAGGCCCTACCCTCCGCAGCGGAGGGGCTGGTATGGGGCGATCGGCATCTTCTTATCGAACTTCTGGCTAATCTGGTTGATAATGCTATCAAATTTACTCCCGAAGGCGGTAGTATCGTGCTGGACGTGCAACAAAAAGATGACGCGATCTTGCTGGTTGTCACGGATACGGGCACGGGCATTGCCCCTGAGGAAAGACAGAATGTGTTGTCCCGCTTCTATCGTTCGGACAAAAGCCGGCACGTGCCCGGCAGTGGTCTGGGCCTGAGCCTTGTTTGCGCCATAGCCCATCTGCATGATGCAAGCGTCAAGATAGAGAGCGGCCCCAATGGCAGGGGTACATGCTTCAGCATTGCTTTTCCGGCCTTGGTGCCGGCCTAGAGTAATGGTTTGTAAAGATAATGTCACAAGCGGGAGAGGGATGTGCGGGTATCTACTGGCAAAATGACGACCATTTCCAGAATGATTTCCGGGCCCGTTGTTATCCAGGGGCCAGGTGAATGAACCAGATTGTTCTTATAGCACTCAAAAAGCCGTACACTTTTGTTGTGCTGTCCATCCTGATTCTTGTTTTTGGAATTAAGGGTATTTTTTCAACCCCAACGGACGTTTTTCCCAGTATCCGCATCCCGGTTGTGGCTGTTATCTGGCAGTATACCGGGCTTATGCCCGAGGATATGTCCGGGCGTGTGGTCTATTATTACGAACGTGCGCTGACCGCGACCGTCAATAATATCGAGCATATTGAAAGCCAGTCCTATTACGGGCGCGGGATTGTCAAAATCTTTTTCCAGCCCGGTACCAACACATCCGTGGCCCAGACACAGATCACCTCTGTTTCGCAGACGGTGATCAAGCAGATGCCCACCGGGTCCACGCCCCCGCTTGTCCTGGCGTATGACGCATCCTCCGTGCCGGTCATTACGTTGCAGGTCGCCTCCTCTTCCATGACGGCATCCGAAATTTATGACATGTCGTCCAACCTGATCCGGCCAGCGCTGGTGTCCGTTGCGGGGGCGGCCATTCCCAACCCGTATGGGGGCAAGCCGGGGAACGTCATGGTGGACCTGGACCCGGTCAAACTGCTGGCGCACAGCCTTTCTCCCGTGGATGTCTCGCGCGCGCTCAATAGTCAGAACATTGTCCTCCCCGCGGGGGACCAGCGCATTGGCCCGTTTGACTGGATGGTCCAGACCAATGCCGCCCCGCGTGAGCTGGATGAACTGAACGACATTCCCATCAAGCAGGTTGGCCACGCCGTGGTCCGCCTGCGCGATGTGGCATGGGTGCACCAGGGTGGCCCACCCCAGACCAACCTTGTGCTGGTCAAGGGCCAGCAGGGTGTGCTGATCGTGGTCATGAAAAGTGGGGATGCCTCGACCCTGGATGTGGTGGCGGGGATTAAAAAGCTGCTCCCCGGCATTGTGCAGACCCTCCCCCCCGGTGTGAGCATCCGCGTGCTCAATGACGCCTCGACCTTTGTGAAAGAGTCCGTTCAGGACGTGGTGCGCGAAATGATAACCGCCGCCATCCTGACCGGGCTTGTGGTGCTGCTCTTCCTCGGGTCGTGGCGTTCGACAGTCATTATCGCCACCTCCATTCCGCTGGCCATGCTGTGCTCGATCATCGGGCTGGGCTGGGCCGGGCAGACCATTAACGTCATGACCCTGGGCGGGCTGGCTCTGGCCGTTGGTATTCTGGTCGATGACGCCACGGTCATGATCGAAAACATTGATGCGCATCTGGAGATGGAGAAGGACCTGGAGACCGCCATTGTGGATGCGGCCAACCAGATTGTTATTCCAACATTTGTCTCCACCTTGTGTATCTGCATTGTGTGGATGCCGCTGTTCCAGCTCACGGGTGTGGCGGGCTGGCTGTTCATGCCCATGGCCGAAGCCATTATTTTTGCCATGCTGGCCTCGTTCATTCTCTCGCGCACACTCGTGCCGACCATGGCCAAGTACATGCTGGCGGCACAGGTGGCCGCCCACGCGCACGGCCCGCAGGAACCCAAAACAGTTTTTGGCCGGTTCCAGCGCGCCTTTGAACATGGGTTCGAGACCTTCCGGCATCGCTACCACGCCCTGCTTACCTACCTGATTGAGGTGCGGAGCACGTTTATTCCGGTGTTCGTGCTGTGTTCGTTCGGGTCTCTGGGGCTGCTGTTTTTTGTCGGGCAGAACTTTTTCCCCGAGGTCAATTCGGACGTTATCGCCCTGCACATGCGCGCGCCCGTGGGCACGCGGTTGGAGGAATCAGGCAAGATTTCCCAACTGGTGGACGCGGAGGTCGAGCACACGCTGCCCGGCCAGGTGGAAGGCATGGTCAATAACTGCGGTCTGGCGTTCAGTCCGCTCAACATGGCCTATATTCCAACACCAACAGTGGGCACGCAGGATTGCGACATTACAATCTCGCTCAAGGACGCGGCCGCCCCCGTTGCGCAATATCGCAGCCTGCTGCGCCACAATCTGAACGAGCGTTTCCCCGGCACCCAGTTTTCCTTCCTGCCGGGGGACCTGACAGCCAATATCCGCAATATCGGCCTGCGATCCCCTATTGATGTGCAGGTTGTCGGGCGTGACCTGCCCGCCAACTTCCGCTTTGCCAACCGGATTGCCGAGAAGTTGCGGCATGTAACGGGCCTGACCGATATTTCCGTACAGCAACCCATGACCACGCCGACCCTGCGCGTGAACGCACGCCGCATGTACGCGCTGGGGACGGGTATCCGCGAGGCGGACGTGGCCGATAACGTGCTGGTCTCGCTCTCGGGCAGTTCACAGGTCGGGCAGGTTTACTGGCTGGACACAAAGACCGGGGTTTCGCACCTGATCGACATCCAGACCCCGGCCTCCTTCCTCCAGACCATGAACGACCTGGAAATCACCCCGATCGACAAGGGGGATGGCAATCCCAGTGGGCAGACCCCGCAGATTCTGGGCGGGCTGAGCCAGATTGAACAGGTCGGCACCCCCGCCGAGGTCGCTCATTACAACATCATGCCCGTGTTCGACATCTATGCCTCCAACGAGGGGATCGACCTGGGCACGGTCTCGCGCGAGGTGGAGCGGATTGTGGATGAGCTAAGGCCCGACCTGCCGCGTGGCGCATCGCTTACGGTGCGTGGGCAGGCGGTGACCATGAACAGTGCTTATGTGCAGTTGCTGGCGGGGCTGGCCATGTCCATCCTGCTTGTTTACCTGCTGATCGTGGTCAACTTTCAGTCCTGGCTGGACCCGTTCATCATCATCACGGCATTGCCCGGTGCGCTGGCGGGTATTTCGTGGAGCCTGTTCCTGACGCACACCACCTTGTCCGTGCCCGCCCTTACGGGGGCGATCATGTGCATGGGCACGGCCACGGCCAACGCCATTCTGGTTGTGGCGTTTGCGCGTGAACGGCTGGATGAACATGGAGACGCCATTCTGGCGGCACTCGAAGCCGGGTTTGAGCGTATTCGTCCTGTCATGATGACGGCGCTGGCCATGATTATCGGCATGCTGCCCATGTCGCTGAGTAATTCGCAAAACGCACCGCTGGGCAAGGCGGTCATGGGGGGGCTTTTGGTGGCGACGGTTGCCACGTTGCTGTTTGTCCCCTGTGTGTTTGCCATGCTGCATAACAAAAAAGACGTGCCGACGACAAAAGAAGAGGAAACTGGCGTATGACCCCGGAACACGACAAGACGGGTGGCGTGGACGCCAGGGCAAAAGCCGCGGTAGCTGCTCGCAAAAGAAAAATGGGGTTTGCTATTGTCGCTGGCGTGGCAGGCGTTCTCATTATCATAGGGCTTGTGCAAAGACATTCCGCCTACATGCAACTGGCGCGCGAAACCGCGCATGACGCGGTGCCGGTCGTGCAGGTTATCTACCCGCAGCAGGGACCGGATGAACGCGAGCTTTCCCTGCCCGCCAACATTGCCGCGTGGTACCAGGCCCCGATTTACGCACAGGTCTCTGGCTACGTAAAAATGTGGTACAAGGACTTTGGCGCGCGCGTAAAGGCGGGGGACGTGCTGGCTGAAATTGAAACGCCGGGGCTGGACGCGCAATACGCAGCGGCTCAGGCCAATTACAACGTGGCGGTTGCACGCTACAAACTGGCGCAGATTACCGCGCGGCGGTGGAAGGCGTTGCAGGGCACGCAGGCTGTCTCCCAGCAGGAGGTGGACGTGCAGGCCGCCAATGCCGAAGCCGAAAAGGCGCAGGTCGAAGCCGCCCAGCATGACGTCGAGCGTCTGTCTCTTATACACATCTCCGAGCACACGAGACACTGAGAGCGGTCGTATGCCGTCGTCTGCTTGAAAAAAAAAAGGGGGGGGGGGGGG
>CALCDN010000040.1 GCA_937900755.1 uncultured Acetobacter sp.
CGACATCGCTCAGTGTCTCGTGGGCTCGGAGATGTGTATAAGAGACAGTTCCTGGGGTGGCGGCTGGGGCGGCTACTACGGGGGCTATCCATATTATTATGGTGGCTATGGTGGCTATGGTGGCTATGGGGGGTACGGTGGTTGGAACCCGTATTGGGGCAACCCGTACTGGAACCCCTATTGGGCAGGCTGGGGGTGGTCCATGCCGTATGCATATGGTCGCATGGCGGATGTACAGGCCTATGGCGGCTCATACCCACAGTATGACCAGGCTCCTCCGCCACCCCCAATGCCCCAGGGCGTTCCGGTACAGCAAGGTGGCGTACAAGGTGGTTATCCCCCGCCATCCTATTATGGCAACCAGGATTATGGGCAGTATCCACCCACAACAAATGCCGTACCCCCACCGCAAAACATGCAGGGGAGCGATGGAACAGCAATGTTCAATTGCAAGGAAGGTTATTTTTACAACAATTTAACGCAAAATTGCGACAGGCGGTAAGACTGTCAACAGGGAGGGTCCATTCCGCAGGGAATGGCCATCCGCGCCAGTGCTCAGGCATGTGGGGGAAGCTGCGCGCCTTCGAGTTCAAGCAGCCATATTTTGTCATCCACGCCGCCATCTCCCGAATATCCGCCAAGCCCGTTACGGGCGAGCACACGGTGGCAGGGGATAAGAACAGGAATGGGGTTGCGGCCGACCGCCTGCCCAACGGACTGGGGGCTGCCGCCAGCTTTTTGCGCCAGTCCGCCATATGTTATGGTTGTACCCACGGGTATGGTTTGTAAAAAAGCCCATATTTTTTTCTGGTATGCCGTACCGTAAGGCTCCACCGGAAAGGGGAACGCACCCAGTGCGGCCGGGTCGTCAAACCATTTGTCCAGCCAGTCCCGCGCCTGGCAAAGCAGGGGTGTTTCGGTCTGGTCTCGGCCCCAGCCCCAATCCAGAGAAATGATTTTTCCATCTTCTTCAGACAGGGTAAGCGGTCCCAGGGGAGAGTGAAGGGAAAGCTGGGGCATGGTCTGCTTCTTTCTGGATAACAAGGGTGGGCAGGCCTGGAGTCCTGTGGGAGCAGGCAGGCCTGGCAGGGTGTTACCCCTATAGTCTGCTTTTTATCATGTTTTAAATCTACGTTTGCAGACAAAACTGCATTAAAAACACTTTGTTGCATCACGCAAAACAGGAAGGCGGGGCTTGGTGGGGTATCAGGGGGAAGACACGATTTTTGCGCTTTCTACAGGGATGGAGCGCGCAGCCATTGCCGTTATGCGCGTAAGCGGCAAAGCAAGCGCGGACCTGCTGGTAAAGCTTTGTGGCCCCTTGCCCCCACCACGCAAGGCCGTTTTACGGCGTGTGTGGCAGCAGGCGGATAGACAGGATACCTTGCTGGACGAAGCCCTTGTTCTGTGGTTTCCCGGCCCCAAAAGCTATACGGGGGAAGACGGGTTTGAGCTACACCTGCATGCGGGGCCTGCCATTATTCAGGCGGTGGCGCATGCCTTTGTCATGGGGGGGGCACGGCCAGCCGAACCGGGTGAGTTTACGCGCAGGGCATTTACCAATGGTCGAATGGACCTGGTCGAGGCCGAAGGCATAGCCGACCTGGTCGCGGCGGAAACCGAAAGCCAGCGCAGGCAGGCCTTGGCACAGGCTGATGGCGCGCTCAGCAGGGTTTATGAAGGATGGGCGGAACGGCTGAAAAAGCTTCTGGCTTTTCAGGAAGCATTGATAGATTTCCCTGATGAGGACCTCCCCCCTGAAGTGGAGGAGGAAATCCGTGCAGGAATTCGCCAGCTTATAGAGCAGATGCAACACCATATTGCCGATGGCCAGCGGGGTGAGCGTATAAGGCGCGGAGTGGTTTTTGCCATTACCGGCCCCCCCAACGCGGGCAAGTCCAGCCTGTTAAACTGGCTGGCTGAGCGTGACGCGGCCATTGTTTCCCCCATTGCGGGCACAACACGGGATGCGCTGGAAATTGTGGGGAGCCTGGCGGGGATCAAGGTTACATTCGTGGATACGGCGGGCCTGCGCGAAACCAGCGACGAGATCGAGGCCGAGGGCGTAAGGCGCGCCCTGTTTCACGTGAAACAGGCTGACTGTGTTGTGCAGATGTTCGCAGCACCGCATGTGCCGCAAAGTGTGTTCCCCAATGCGCTTCTGGTCGGGAACAAGCTTGACTTGGCCCCCCTTCCAGCAGAGGTAGAGGGGGTTGAGGTTATCCCTGTCAGCCTCAAAAACGGCCAGGGACTGGACACATTGCGCCAGATTCTGGAGCGTAGGGTGCAGGCGTTAACCGCATCCTCCACCGGTATGCCATTGCTGACCAGAGCACGCCATAGCGCAGGTGTGCAGGAAGCCTGCGCCAACCTGCAGGAGGCGTTACGGCAGGACTGGCCGGAAGTGCGGGGCGAGGAACTGCGGCTGGCCATGCGGGCATTGGGCCGGTTGACCGGGCATGTGGGGGTTGAAGAACTGCTGGACGCCATTTTTGGGCAGTTTTGCATAGGCAAATAAGGGTTGTGGTGCAGGTTATATGGTCATGATGGTGTCTTACGATGTGATTGTGGTAGGCGGTGGTCACGCGGGGTGCGAGGCTGCGGCTGCGGCTGCACGGTGTGGGGCCAGGACGCTCCTGCTGACACAGAACAAAAAAACGGTTGGCGCCATGTCCTGCAACCCGGCCATTGGCGGCATTGGCAAGGGGCATCTGGTGCGCGAAATAGACGCACTGGATGGGCTCATGGGCCGTGCGGCGGATATGGCCGGGATTCATTTTAAACTGCTTAATCGCTCCAAGGGGCCTGCGGTGCAGGGACCGCGCGCGCAGGCGGACCGTATGTTGTACCGCCAGGCGATCCAGGACCTGCTGGCACAAACGCCGGGGCTGGATATTGCGGAAGGTTCCGTGGCTGATCTGCTGTGCCAGAACAATGGCCGCGTCTGTGGTGTTGTTTGCGAGGATGGCAGGCAGTGGCAGGCTGGAGCCGTGGTGCTGACAACAGGGACCTTCCTTGATGGGGTTATTCATATCGGGCACCAATCCCGGCCTGCCGGGCGTATAGGGGAGCCGCCAGCCATTGCGCTGGCGCAGCGCCTGCGGGGCATGAACCTGCGCATGGGGCGGTTAAAAACCGGCACACCAGCAAGGCTTGAGCGCAACAGCATAGATTGGAAAGCCCTGGCTGAAGATAAGGGCGACGCCACACCCGAGCCGTTTAGCCGGATGACGCAGGCCATCACCAACCGGCAGATGGTCTGTGGCATTACCGCCACTACACCCAAAACGCATGATATTATTCGGGAGCATCTGCATCTGTCTGCTGTGTATGGGGGTGGCATTTCAGGCCGTGGGCCACGGTATTGCCCTTCCATTGAAGATAAGGTGGTACGGTTTGCGGATAAAACCAGCCATCAGATTTTTCTGGAGCCCGAGGCCCTGCCCGAGCATGAAGGGGGGCATCTGGTTTACCCCAATGGCATTTCCACCAGCCTGCCCGCCAATGTGCAGGACGCCATGATCCACACCATTCCCGGCCTTGAACACGCGGTTATCGCGCAATATGGCTATGCCGTGGAATATGATTATGTTGACCCGCGTGAGCTGACAACAGGCCTTGAGTTGCGCCAGTGCCCCGGCCTGTTTCTGGCCGGGCAGATCAATGGAACAACCGGGTATGAGGAGGCCGGGGCACAGGGGATTCTGGCCGGGGTCAATGCGGCGCGGTGCGCGGGCGGGCAGCCCCCTGTCAGCCTTGACAGGGGCAAGGCCTATATTGGCGTCATGGTGGATGACCTGACAACCCAGGGGGTAAGCGAGCCCTACCGCATGTTTACATCACGCGCGGAATACAGGCTGACCTTGCGAGCGGACAATGCCGATATTCGGCTCACACAGCTTGGTGTGGAGTGGGGGTGTGTTGGCAGCTTGCGCAAGGCGGCGTTTGAGCAGGAACTGGCCGCAATCAATGCCGCAACACAGCGTGCCGGAGCCGAAGGCTGGCAGCCACAGCAGCTTGCCAGCGTGGGAATGAAGGTCGCACAGGATGGCAGGCGCAGGACATTGCTGGAAGTTCTGGGCTATGGGGCGGATGCCTCGGTTGTTGCGCAGGTAGCCCCATGGTTTCTGGGCGTGCCGGAACGGGTGCGGCAGTACGTCACCACGCAGGCGCGGTATAGTGGGTACCTGAGCCGCCAGAACAGGGAAATCAAGCAGCTTGAAGCCGAGACGGAAATCCGGTTTCCGGCAAAAATGGACTTTGCCAGCATAGGAGGGCTAAGTGCGGAAATGAAGGAAAGGCTGGAACAGGCCCAGCCCGAAAGCTTCAGTGCCGCGCAGAGAATCCCCGGCATGACACCTTCCGCCCTGATGACGGTTCTGGCGTATTTGCGCAAAGGTCAGGACCATGCCCATGCCAGTTGAGAGCGGTCTTGTTTCACGTGAAACAGAAGAGCGTTTGCAGGCCTATATGGCCTTGCTCAAAAAATGGAACGAGCGGATTAACCTTGTCTCCCCCAGGGATATGGATAACCTGTGGGAGCGGCACATTCTGGATAGTCTGCAACTTGTACCTTTGATAAAAGGATACAGGCACTTTGTTGATATGGGGTCGGGTGGTGGTTTTCCCGGCATCGTGGTTGGAATTGCGGCCAATATTCCGGGAGTTCTGATCGAATCGGATCAGAGGAAATCCGCGTTTTTGCGTGAAGCCGCAAGAATAACCGGTGCAAGCCTGACCGTTCTGCCATGCAGGCTGGACCGCGCGGAGGTGGCCCCCGCGCCGGTTGTAACGGCCCGGGCCCTGGCCCCGTTGGACAAGTTGCTGGAATGGGCGCGGCCCTTGCTGGAGCCCAAAGGTGTTGGCCTGTTTTTAAAAGGACGTCAGGCCGAGCAGGAAATTGAGGACGCGGCCCGGACATGGCGGTTTGATATCCGGTCATGGCCAAGCAAGACAAGCCCTGATGGTGTTATTCTGGAAGTGAGTAATTTTAATCGTGCAGAAGGCTAACAAAAACAGCAAACGCTGCCATATTCTGGCAGTGGCAAACCAGAAAGGTGGGGTGGGTAAAACAACCACGGCCATTAATCTGGCAGCAGCTCTGGCAGCCGATGGCGCTCGTGTTGTGCTTCTGGACCTGGACCCGCAGGGTAATGCCTCCACGGGTGTTGGTGTCAATTACGATGCCAGAAAAGGTGGGGCGTATGCCCTGCTCATGCAGGAAAAATCAGCCCTGGACCTTTTGCAGCCGACCGAGATTGAAAACCTGTCGGTTATTACCGCCAATACGGAACTGGTAGGGGCCGAGATTGAACTGGTTGAAACGCCAGGGCGTGAACACAGGCTACGTGAAGCGCTGGAACCTTTGGCACAGCAGGCCGACTATATTATTATCGACTGCCCCCCCAGCCTTGGCCTGCTGACCCTGAACGCCCTTGTGGCGGCCAATGGTGTGCTGGCCCCGTTGCAGTGCGAGTTTTTTGCGCTTGAAGGGCTGGGCCATCTGGTCAAGACCATTGGCCATGTAACCAAGAACATGAACCCCACCCTCAAGATCGCGGGGATTGTGCTGACCATGTATGACAAACGCAACAATCTGTCCGAACTGGTTGCCGCTGATGCACGCAGCTTTTTTGGTGATGATGTGCTTGAGAGCATTATTCCCCGCAATATTCGTATTTCCGAGGCGCAAAGCCACGGCCTGCCAGTCATGACGTATGACCCCCGTGCAACCGGGGCCACGGCCTACCAGGCGCTTGCCGCCGAAATCATGAGGAGAACGGCATGAGCGCGCCACCACGGAGCAAAACCGTCCCACGCCCCCGGCTGGGGCGTGGGCTTGCCGCGTTACTGGGGGAACCGACCGGGGTATCTTCCAGTGAAAAGGGACGTGAGGCGGAACAGAAAAGTGGTGCTGTAAGCGTTCTTCCCGTCGAGGCTCTCGTGCCCGCGCCGTTCCAGCCAAGGCAGGATATGGCGCCTGAAGCTTTGGAGGAACTGGCTGCATCCATTCGTGAACGTGGGATATTGCAGCCCATTCTTGTGCGCCCGGACCCGAATAAAAAAGGCCAGTATCAGATTGTCGCGGGCGAGCGGCGTTGGCGCGCGGCCCAGCTTGCCCAGTGCCATGAAGTGCCAGTGCATGTGCGTGACCTGAGCGAGGCGGACGCCATGGCGGCGGCCCTGGTTGAAAACCTCCAGCGCGCGGACCTGAACCCGGTGGAAGAAGCGGAAGGCTTCAACCGCCTGATAGATGATTACAACCTGACGCAGGAAGACCTGGCCAAGGCCATTGGTAAATCCCGCCCCCATGTTGCCAACACGCTGCGTTTGCTCAAACTGCCAGATGCCGTGCGGGCGGAGCTGAAAAAAGGTGTGTTGTCCGCAGGCCATGCCAGGGCATTGCTGCCACACCCGAACCCCGTGGCGGCCGCAGCGGAGGTTATTGCCAGAGGTTTGTCCGTACGCCAGACGGAAGCCCTGGTACAAAAAGCACTGGAACAGCAGAACCAAAAGCCCAGGAGAGAAGAAGAAAAACCCAAAAACCCGGAAATTGCCGCCCTTGAGCACGATCTGGCAAACCGGTTGGGCCTGAAGGTTGCGGTCAAATTTGATGGTCGCAAAGGGGGGTCTCTGAAAATCCATTACAAGAGTCTGGATCAGCTGGATACAGTTCTTGCTTTGTTAAAATCCTGAATTTTCAGGCTTGTGCTTGTTAAAAAGGGGTGGTAAAAGACCCCCACTTCAGCCCAATAGGCTGTAAGGGTGCATAGCTCAGTTGGTAGAGCAGCTGACTCTTAATCAGCGGGTCCAAGGTTCGAG
>CALCDN010000041.1 GCA_937900755.1 uncultured Acetobacter sp.
GTTCAACGAGGCCCCGGCCCCACGGCGCACCAACCGGGGACGCCCCGGTGGCTCCTCCGCCCCGCTGGACCTTTCCATCGGTCCCATGGTGGAAAACGGGCAGTTGAACGCCCATTATGCCTCACGCACCAGCGTACACGGGGTCAGCAGCGACTATGGTGCGGAAATTGACGCATGGATCCAGCGCCACCTGTACTACCCGCCAGATGCCGCCGCACGGGGTGAGGAAGGCAGCACATCGGTCCATGTCATTCTGGACCGCTCGGGCCATGTGTTCAAAGTGTTTGAAACCGGGTCCTCGACCGAGGCGTTGGATGCGTCAACCATTGGCATGTTCCAAGGCGCGCAGCTTCCCCCTGTTCCGCCGGACATGAAGGACAAATACATCAACTTTGACGTAACGGTGAACTATATCCTGATCCGCAACTAGGCCGCCTACCCCACCCGATGGCCCGTTCGCATGGTGCGTGGGCCTAACGTGCGGATCACATAAAACTGAGGAGGCATCCTCAGGGCACTTCTGCTTATCTTGTCAACCAGCCACGGCCGTACCAGACGGCCCAGTAAAGTTAAGGACCACTTGCATGCCACGTTCATCCAGCTCTGATCTGCCGCCAGGTGTGCCCACGATCCGTGTTGTGGCCATGCCAACCGACACCAACCCCGCGGGGGATGTGTTTGGTGGGTGGATTGTCTCGCAGATGGACCTTGCGGCAGGGACAACCGCTGCCTTCCGGGCCAACGGGCGGTGCGTGACCGTTGCCATCAACAGCCTTGTTTTTCTCGAACCTGTCGTGGTGGGGGATGAGGTCAGCATCTACACCAAGATCATCCGGGCGGGCCGTACATCCCTGACCATTCATGTGGAAACATGGCGCAGGGCGCGGCACACCCATATTACGTCCAAGGTGACGGAGGGTGAGTTCATTTTTGTCGCACTTGACGAAAAGCGCCGCCCTCGCCCGCTCCCCCCCCTTGAGGACACGCTGCCCTCGGCCAACTGCGAAAACGCCTGAGCCAGACCCGCGTGCGCAAGGCGGCCCCACAGGCAGGGCGGAGCGGACGAGCGTTGGACAACAAGGCTTATTTTTTTGTCGTGCGCCATTTTGCCAACACGGCATATGGTTTAAAAAATCCGCCTGTCTCTCCAGCATGCCGTTCCGCCCGCTTCGGGGCCGAACACACCATGCGGGCGTGACGGTGAACTAGGCGCAAGCAGGAGATCGGGCACATGAAGCACTGGCAGATTGATCAACTGCCATGGGATCGGTTTGACCTCTCCAAGGTTGACCCGGACTTGCTCCCCGCCATCAAGGCCGCTGCTGTTGTGGAGCGCAACAGCGTGGACTATGCGCTATACCTCAACAGCGTCTTCCGTAATGACCCCGATTTCTGTGCCGCCGCCAACCACTGGGCGGAGGAGGAAATCCAGCATGGAGACGCACTGGGCCGCTGGGCCATGCTGGCTGACCCGACATGGGACTACAAGGCCGCCTTCGCGCGGTACCGCGACTTCTACAAAATCCCGCTTGATGTTGACCAGTCCGTACGCGGCTCGCTGACTGGCGAGTTGATCGCACGCTGCATGGTGGAGACCGGCACGTCCTCTTTTTATTCCGCCCTGGCCGACGCCACGGACGAACCCGTGCTGAAAGCCCTGTGCAAGCAGATTGCCGCTGATGAGTTCCGCCACTTCAAGCTGTTTTATGACCATATGCACCGTTACCTGCACCGCGAAAACATCGGGCTTTGGCAGCGCATCCGCATTGCACTGGGCCGTGTGACGGAAACCGAGGATGACGAGCTGGCCTCCGCCTACTATACGACCAATGTCCCCGCGGACCAGCCCTACGACCATACGCGCTGCATTGCGGCCTATATGGTGCGGGCCATGTGCCACTACCGGCCCCAGCACCTGCGGCGGGTTACGACCATGGTGTTCAAGATCATTGGCCTGCCACCCCATGGCTGGTTACAGTCGGTGGCGTTCCGCGTGGCGGAAAAACTGTTCCACAGGCGCCAGCAACGGTTTGCACGCATTGCGGGCATTGCGGGCATAAGCTGATCAGGGCTTGCCGCGGGCAGTCTGGCGGGTCATCCTCCCTCCGTTCCAACTGCTGGAGAACGAGAGACCATGTTCACGCACATCATGGTGGGCACTAACGATATTGCCCGCTCTAAAAAATTCTACGATGCCGTTTTTGCCGCCATGGACATTCCTCCGGCGGAAATCAGCGCCACGGGCCGCATTTCCTATGGCAAGCATGGGGCCCGGTTTCTTGTAACCCCGCCACTTGACGGCAAGCCCGCCACCCCCGCCAATGGCGGCACAATCAGCTTTCAGGCGGAAAACTCTGCCATGGCCGATGCATGGCACAAGGCAGGCGTGGAAAACGGTGGCAAGGCCATTGAAAACCCGCCCGGCGTGCGCCAGACCCCGGTAGGCCCCCTCTACCTTGCCTACCTGCGTGACCCGGACGGCAACAAGCTGTGTATTGCCTGCAAAGTGCCTGCATAACCCGCCTTATTGCCCTGGCCCCTTTCCCCCGACACCACAAGCTGTCTCCGGGGGGAAGGTGCTGGACCAACGCGCACTATGACAGCCTCCCCCCTTCCAGACATCAGCCAAGCATTGTCCGGTCGACCGCCAGACCGGCGGACGCCTGGCAGGTTGGCATCATTTCCACATGGTTGATGTTGACATGTGCTGGCAGCCCAAGCACCCATGCCACGGTTTCGGCTATGTCTTCAGGTAGCAAAGGGGCCGTGCCCGCATAGACGGCATCGGCCTTGCCGGGGTCCCCCAACCTGACCTGGCTGAACTCGCTGCCCCCGCACAGCCCCGGTGCGATGGTGGTGGCCCTGACCTGCCTTCCCAGCAGGTCACTGCGCAGATTCCGCATGAACTGATCCACAAAAGCCTTTGTGGCCCCATAGACATTGGCGCCGGAATACGGATAGGTGCCAGCCGTGCTCCCCAAGGACACAACATGCCCGCTATTCCGCGCGACCATGTGTGGCAGCAGGGCCCGGGTGATTTCCACCAGGCCGGTCACGTTGGTGGCGATCATGGTGTCCCAGTCCACCGGGTTGGTCTGCCAGGCTTTTTCCAGGCCAAGAGCCAGACCGGCGTTATTGACCAGCACCTCAACCCCCTGCCACTCCCGCGGCAGGCTGTGTGGCAGGGCGCGTACGGCGGCCAGGTCGGTCATGTCCAGCCTGAAGGGCAGAATACGGCCAGCCTCCACCTGCCCGGCAAGAGCCTCAAGCCGTTCCTGCCTGCGCCCGGTCGCCACCACACGGTACCCCTCGCGCACAAGCCGCAACGCTATGGCGTGCCCGAACCCGGCCGTGGCCCCTGTAACCAGTGCTATCCTGTTTTCTTGCGCCATTGATCTGTTTCCATTCCAGCCAGAAATCAGGCCATAGCCTAGGCCAGCAACACGCCAGAACCAACACCATACCCCACCCCGCCCGCACACAAGCGCATGACCGGATCTATGCCGCGCAGCATACCCACCCGCAGGAAGCAGACCACAAGGGGGTAACCGACAAGGGGAAGCAGCCCACAGGGGCGGCAATCCACAGGGAGGCAGCCTACATCAGGGCTCTGGCGTTGTCGGGTCTGATGCATGCATGAGCGTCTGGCGCTCATAGGGTTGCAGCAGATCCGCCAGCGTGGACCTGTCCAGAACCTCCATAAACGCGCCCAGCGCGCTGCCAAGCACCCCCCGCAGGCGGCACCCGCCAGAAAGCAGACAGGGGGTTACCTCCTCCCCATAGCGGGCCATGCACCCGACGAGGGCCATATCCTCCTCCGTATGCCGCACCACATCACCCACACGGATTTCCTCGGGAGGGCGCCCCAGGGTCAACCCTCCGCCCCGGCCTCTTTGCGTGTGCACAAAGCCGCCCCGCCCCAGGTGATGAATGATCTTGACCAGATGATTTTCGGAAATGCCGTAGGTCTGGGCGACCTCACGTATGGAAACACGTCGGCCAGTATGCACGGCCAGATAAAGCAGGGTGCGTAGCGCGTAGTCGGTGTACAAAGTCAGACGCATAACGAAAAAATCTGCTCCAGCGGGCTATAACGGGTGGCAGGGCATGACCGGAACCCGGACCGGCAGAGCCTATCCCGAACACAGGCTCACATGCATTGTTTTTATAAAATACGAACCCGCCCCCACGCACACAAGGCCAATGGGACAGAATAAGGAACAAATGCAGAAAGACGACGAAACCTGTGCGTCCGTCTGCCTTCCAAAAAACTATCCACAGGGTTTTCCCGCAATCCGTCCCCCTTCATTGTGGATAAACCTGCTGACGCCACCACCTAAAGAGTACAAAAAATGTCTGTTTACTGCGGTTTATAGCTTTTTTAAGCTTTTATGACGCCAAACCCTCTTGACCCCTTACCACCACAACGAGTCGGTATGTTGTAATTCATCCACAGCCCGGTGAGCCGACCATAACGCCCCAAAC